>JAOZRM010000046.1:12978-17414 GCA_029940175.1 Candidatus Sabulitectum sp.
TGCAGCACAGATTGTTACCGGTCTTGCAAAGGCATGCTCTGAGAATGGTTGTGCCCTTCTGGGAGGCGAGACTGCTGAGATGCCCGGGTTTTACAATACTGGAGATTATGATGTTGCCGGGACGATAGTTGGTTCAGTTGACAAAAGCAAAATAATAGACGGCTCCGCCGTGGTTCCAGGGCACAGGATCATAGGCATTCCATCCAGCGGACTGCACACAAATGGATTTTCTCTGGCTCGTGCGGTTCTATTTGAAAGCGCTGGTCTTCAAGTATCCGATCACCATGCTCTTCTTGGTGAAGATACTGTAGGTGAGGCACTGCTAAAGGTTCACCGCAGTTACCTGAATCAGATGAAACCACTTCTTGATCAGGATCTTGTTACCGGTATGGCACATATCACAGGAGGCGGAGTTCCAGGAAATCTTATACGAATTCTACCAGAGGGGTGTGGAGCAGTCATTACTCCAGGATGGGATGTACCTCCTGTTTTTAAATTGATAAAGGAACTCGGTGATATTTCTGAAAAAGAGATGCGCCGAGCATTCAACCTTGGTGCAGGTTTCCTTGTTGTTACTCCTCAACCGGAAAAGGTAACTGAGCTTCTTCTTGAAGCTGGTGAAAAGCCATTCCCGGCTGGAGAGATCGTAAGTGGGGATTCCATTGAATACCATGGGGAAGGAGTCTGAATGTCTTCAAATCTGGCATCCCGGCTTTCTCTGGATCATGGAGGTAAGATTCTTCTTGCGGTGATGGATGGTGTGGGAGACATTCCTATTCCTGAGTTCGACGGGCTTACTCCATTGGAGAAGGCAGTAACTCCCAACCTTGATAAACTTACCGCAACCGGAGTCCTGGGGCAGCACCTGCCTGTTGGCAGAGGCATCACTCCTGGCAGTGGCCCTGGGCATTTGTCTATCTTTGGATATGATCCTGTTGAGTATCTTGTAGGAAGGGGTGCGCTTGCAGCTCTTGGTATTGGCTTTGAACTGAAGCACGGCGACCTTGCTGCAAGGATAAACTTCTGCACTCTTGGTGATAACGGTGTTATTCTTGACAGAAGAGCAGGCAGAATCTCTACAGAATTGTGTAATGAGCTCGTTGCTGAGCTTAAGCCCATAGCAATTCCCGGAGTAGAGATATTTGTGGAGCCGGTTAAAGAACACAGAGCCTGTGTGATCTTCCGTGGACCAGGTCTCTCAGAAAGTATTCATGATACTGACCCTGGTCTTGTTGGAGAAAAACCACTTCCTGTTACAGCTTCATCTTCTTCCGGGTCAGAGCGTGCTGTTCATGTGGTGAGTGAATTCATCAGCAAAGCATCTGAAATACTGAAAGACAAAACTCCTGCCAATGGACTTCTGCTACGAGGATTTGCCCTTCATGAAGATTTTCCCACACTTACTGGTCTTTACAAATTGAAGCCGGCAGCTGTGGCTCTGTATCCCATGTACCGTGGTGTTGCTTCGCTGGTGGGTATGGAACAATTCCAATCCAACCCCGCAGACCTTTCCGGAGAGATTCAGGCGGCAGATGATGCATTGAACGCAGGCAGAGACTTTGTATTTCTTCACCACAAGTATACAGACAGTTCCGGTGAAGACGGGGATCATGAGAGAAAAGTTGCCGAAATAGAGAAATTCGACAGGGCTGTTCCAGGTCTTCTCCAGTGTGGTTTTGATGTGATATGCATAACCGGAGACCATTCAACTCCCTGTCCCATGAAACTTCACAGCTGGCACCCGGTACCGGTTCTTATCCATGGCGGGCCACAGAGAACCGGCTGGAGCAGCAGGTTTACCGAAAAAGAAGCCGCTGCGGGAGCTCTGGGTACTTTCCATGGACACGAACTGATGTCTCTGCTGCTGGCCGCAGCAGGAAGACTGGCGAAGTTCGGTGCCTGAGAGTAATTACTCAGCCCTGGTCTGTTTATCGGGCGGCGTGGATTCCACAGCCGCCCTGCTTCGTTGCAGCCGGATGTTTGAGAGAGTAAGAGCTGTATATGTGAATACCGCAGGCAGTGATAGGAATGTACCTGAGCAGGCAAGGCGATCCTGCGATAAACTTGATATTGAACTACTCGTTGCAGATGCCCGGGATCTGTTCAACAGGGAGATCAAAGATTTCACACGAGAGGTTTACAGTCAGGGTCAAACACCCAATCCCTGCGCTCTCTGTAATGCGAAAGTCAAACTTGCAATTCCCTTTTCAATGCTGCAGATCAATGACTTCCTTGTTACAGGTCATTACGCAAAATACTTCAGCGGTACGTTGAAAAGAGGTAATGATCCTTCCAAAGATCAGTCTTACTTCCTTTCACTTGTGCCTGGGGAGATACTTGATCGGTGCTATTTCCCTCTTGCAGAAAGTATGAAAAAGGATGTGAGAGAAGAGGTTCTTGCAGAAGGTCTTCCCTTTATAACCAGAGAAAGTCAGGATCTGTGTTTTAACAGGGGTATTGCCGGAATGCCGGGAGATATTTTGAATACAGACGGCAGGATTGTAGGACAACACAATGGTCTTGATGGGTATACTCCTGGGCAGAGGAAGGGGCTGGGTGCACACAGTTCAAGAAAATTTGTTATTGAACTGAAACCCGGGCTGAACCAGCTGATAATTGGAGATGAGGAAGACCTTTACGGTGATATGTGTTTTCTGAATAATATCAACTGGCTGAAGAAACCTGTTGAAAAAAGGTTCAGTTGTCTGGTTCAGACACGTTACCGCAAACAGGCTGCAGGGGCAGATGTTTTTGTGGATCATAACGGCAGTCGGGCAAGGGTTGAATTTCACAATCCGCAGAAGGCTGTGGCTCCCGGGCAGGTTGGTGCTATGTTTCAAGCTGACAGAGTACTGGGCGGGGGTATTATTGACAGACCTGAAGGAGAGAAAAAATGCCTAACAGAATAAAGGAAGAGATTGAGCGGTTGAAGAAGGAGCGAGGAGCCATTATACTTGCCCACAGTTATCAGCCAGGTTTGATACAGGATATTGCCGACTTTGTGGGTGACTCACTGGAGCTGTCCAGAATTGCTGCAAGTGAGTCCGCCGAGCTTGTTATCTTCTGTGGAGTTAAGTTCATGGCAGAGACTGCAAAGCTTCTTTCTCCGGAAAGTACTGTTGTGCTTGCTGCGCCGGACGCTGATTGTTCTCTGGCAGCATGTATGACTGGCGCAGACCTCAGAGAAATGAAGAAAAAGTATCCCGGAGCAGAAGCAGTGACTTATGTAAATTCAACAGTTGACCTTAAGTCAGAGACCTGGGCTTGTTGCACCAGTGCAAATTCAGTTGAGGTTGTTGAAGCAGCTCCGTCTGATGAAGTGATATTCGGACCGGATAGAAATCTTGGAACATGGGTTGCCACTCAGACGAAAAAAACTCTTCATATCTGGCCAGGTGGTTGCCACGCACACAGCGGAGCCGATATTCGCCATCTCCGGGAGAAAAAAGCAGAGTGGCCTGACGCAGAGGTTCTTGTTCATCCGGAATCACCATCGGTGTTCCTCTGGGAGGCAGATAAGGTTCTTGGAACTGGTGGAATGATCCGACACGTAGAGAACTCCAAATCCATGAAATTTATCATTGGTACTGAAGAGGGAATGATATACCGTCTGGAAACTCTTTTTCCTCACAAGCAGTTTGCAGCAGCCGGAAACATTATTTGCGATGATATGACTCTGACAACTCCCGAACTCGTGCTGAAAGCTCTTGAATCCAGAGGAGATGGAATTGAGATACCATCAGATCTGGCGGAGAAAGCCGCAGCAGCAGTGCGAAGAATGACGGAAATAGGTTAGCAGAATGCTTAAAGTAGCCATTACGCAGGTCTGGTATGACAATGAGACGGAGATTCAGGGAACCTATGGCCCGTTCATGTATGGTTTGAATCATTGTTACCCGGCATTGTTTGACAGGCCTGGTCTTCTTCCCTTTGCTGTTCTCCCGGTAAAAAATGTTACACCGGAGGATATCCTGAAAGATTTTGACATGCTCGTTCTCACCGGTGGAGGAGATCCTTCCCCGGCTTTGTTCGGCAGGGAGGATCAGGGCAGCAGAAATCCACGCCCCTTTCGTTCTTCGTGGGATATAAAACTTTACCATGCTGCACGAGAACTGGGTATTCCTGTTCTTGGCATTTGTCTTGGAATACAGGTTATCGGCATTGCGGAAGGCGTTGCGCTCATACAGGACATCGATTCATCTATTCAAGAACCTGATTTCCATGACGGTTCAGCCAGAGAACCTGCTATGCATTCTGTTACTATTCTTCCCGGAACCAGGCTTCAGGCTGTTCTTGGAGACAGAATCAGTGTTTCTTCATTTCATCACCAGGTTCTGGAGGAAGTTCCTTCCGGTTTCATAAGATCAGCCCAGAGTGAAGATGGATTGATTGAAGCTATGGAAAGCCGGGACGGACAGGTGATTGGTGTTCAGTGG
>JAOZRM010000047.1:0-5290 GCA_029940175.1 Candidatus Sabulitectum sp.
AGGTGTGAATTCTTTTCCAGAGAGACCGTAACGACCGCCCACAACTTTTACTGATGATCTTCCAGCAACCCTGAGAGCTGTGCAGACATCTTTGTAGAGAGGCTCTCCATCGTTACCTGGTTCTTTGGTTCGGTCAAGTACACTTATGGTTTTTACGCTCTCTGGAATTGCTGCGAGGAAAGCTGATGCATCAAAAGGACGATATAGGCGAACTTTTATAGCGCCGACCTTTTCTCCCTTTGCTGCCAGGTACTCCACTGTTTCGTGGGCTACTTCACAGCCTGATCCCATAAGAATCATGATATGCTCTGCATCAGGGGCACCCACATAGTCAAACAGATGGTAGTGCCTTCCAGTAAGCTTTCCGAAGAGATCCATGTATTCCTGAACAATGGCTGGAGTAGCTTCATAGTAAGGATTTACACTTTCACGACCCTGGAAGTAAACATCAGGATTCTGACTTGTTCCGCGAACCACCGGACGGTTGGGATTAAGACCTCTGTTACGGTGAGCGAATACAAGTTCATCGTCAATTAGACTCTTAAGAGTACTGTCTTCGAGTGGCTCAATCTTCTGAATCTCATGACTGGTTCTGAAACCGTCAAAGAAGTGAACGAATGGAATGCGGCTCTTCAGAGTTGCTGCATGCGCTATTGCAGAAAGGTCAGTGACCTCCTGAACGCTGGCGCTTGCAAGAAGGCCGAAACCTGTGTTCCTTACAGCCATTACATCGCTGTGGTCTCCGAAGATCGAGAGAGCCTGTGCAGCCAGACTTCTGGCGGCAACATGAAAAACAGCCGGAGTAAGCTCACCGGCAATTTTATACATTGTGGGAATCATCAGAAGAAGACCCTGACTTGCAGTAAATGTTGTTGTGAGAGATCCTGTCTGAAGTGCGCCGTGCACCGCAGCAGAGGCTCCGCCTTCACTCTGCATTTCCTGCACCAGGGGCACTGTTCCCCAGATGTTCTTCTGACCTGCCGCGGACCATGTGTCACTGTGCTCGCCCATTGGGCTGGAAGGAGTGATGGGGTAAATCGCCACCACTTCACTAAGCTTGTGAGCCACACGAGCGGCAGCTTCGTTACCGTCAATAGTTATCATCTGTCTGCTCATGATTACCAGCTTTCGCTAAAGTTACAAAACATTGCTAATACATCTTACCGAATGTTCGAGGGAAGGGAACAACATCTCTGATGTTATCCATCCCCGTGAGGTACATGAGAAGCCTTTCAAAACCAAGGCCGAAACCAGCGTGCGGTGCGGTGCCCCAGCGTCTCAGTTCCATGTACCATCTGTAGGTCTCCATGTCGAGACCCTGTTCAATCGCTCTCTTTTCCAGGACGGGAAGTCTGTGTTCCCTCTGGCTGCCTCCCACAAGCTCGCCTACTCCAGGGGCAAGAAGGTCGCAGGCTCTAACCGTCTTTTCATCATCGTTTACAAACATGTAAAAGGGTTTCATTGATGCCGGGTAGTCAGTTACAAAGACAGGTTTTTTAAAATGCTCCTCAGCAAGGAATCTCTCATGTTCCGTTGCAAGATCATCTCCCCATTTCGGAATAGTATCAAAATCTCTCTTTGCTGATTGAATTATCCCGATTGCCTCTGTATACGTGATTCGTCCGAAATCGTTTTCCAGAAGGGACTTGTATCTGTCCGGAAGACTCTTCTCGAAGAATCTGGAGAAGAAACTGATATCGTCGCCGCATTTCTCCATAAGGTACGCTGCGGTATACTTCACGAATTTCTCTATGAGATCAAGGTTGTCTTCAAGGTCGAAGAAAGCCATCTCCGGTTCAAGCATCCAGAACTCGGCTCCGTGTATTCGTGTGTCGGAAGGGTCTGCCCGGAAGGTAGGTCCAAATGTATAGACCTTACCCAGTGACAGAGCAAAAGGCTCTGCCTCAAGCTGACCACTCACAGTAAGGAATGCTTTTTTCCTGAAGTAGTCCTTGTAGTAATCTACAGAACCGTCCTTAAATGGAATCTTATCAAGAGGAAGGGTTGTCAGTTGAAATGTTTCCCCTGCTCCTTCACAATCACTTTCTGTGATGAAGGGTGTATGAATGTTGAAGAAACCGTTCTCATCAAAGAACCTGTGTATTGCCATAGAGATGTGATGACTGACCCGGAAGACACTGCTGAATGTGTTTGTTCTTGACCTGAGATGAGGCATTGTTCTAAGGAACTCCAGGGAATGTCTCTTCTTCTGAAGAGGGTATTCTTCGTCAACAGGTCCCACGATCTCCAGCTCTTTTGCGGAAATCTCTACTGACTGCTCCTTACCCTGGCTTTCAACAACTTCACCGGTTATACAAATGCATGCTCCGGTGAGTAAACCGGAGAGCTGTTCAGCTGAAAACAAATTCCTGTCAAATACTGCCTGCAGGTTATTGGTGGTTGATCCATCGTTCAGAGATGCAAAAGCTACACTTTTGCCTGTGCGAGCAGTCTTCACCCAGCTGTAAACTGTTACAGTGTCGCCGGTGTGAGCTCCGCCCAGTATCGAATCAATGGTGTTTCGACGGATCATTCTGGAACCTCCTGATTAGGTAAATAAACTTAAAACGGGAGAATCGCTAATCTACAAAGAAAGCGCAACAGAGGCCAATGATAAGAGGAGGGTTTCGCAATACCACAGGAAACCCGCCGGTACGTTTCCAGCGGGCTCCTGTGTGACACATAACTCTTGAAAGGGTTGTTCGCTTCAGAAGGAGGGGTCCTGATGTGAACACTCTCTTATATTCAGACTCGGGAAAATTGTTCCAGTTATCAAGGAGGCGGTTTGGAGAGAGATTGTTTCATTGAGATCATTCACTGCCACTTTGCTGAATATCCTCATATGCAGCTTCAGGATCTTTACAAACTGGTCTATCAGGGAGCTATGGGAAGTGGCCATGCAATTGATTCTATTGCTGCCGCCGAAAAACGGTTAAGCAATGAACTGAATACCATGGGTAGAGGTTGTGCCGATGAAAAGGTTGTTGAAAGGTTATCCCTCGAAATAGCGAGGGTGAATCTTCGACCATTTGTGGCATACGGAGGTGATACCGGTGCTTTACTTCAGAGCTTCATTCGTACTGGAAGCGAGTACTGCCCAGGTACAGTTCAGTTACTCCGGGCGTGGAGTACAGTAACCGGTTTTCAGAATATGTTTGATCTTTCAGAGATGAACAGCTTCATTAGTATGCAGGAAGCTGCTGGTTTTCCTGCAGTCCATCATTCAAGTATTTACAGGAAATTGTACAGACCTGCATACAGGGTAGTATGCATTAAGGAGCTCAAGTGTCTGGATTGCGTATAACGGCATTCTGCGGCAGCCCAAGAAAGGGCGCGGAAATACAGAGACCCTTCTGCGAAAAATGCTTCAAGGTGCTGAATTAAGGGGTGCTTAAGTTGTTTTCAGAGACTTGAACAGTATGAGCATCCGCGGTTGTCAGGGGTGTGACTGGTGTAAGGAGAATGAAACCGGGTTTTGTGTGCAGAACGATGACATGCAGACTATTTACAGGGACATTGTGGATTTAGACCCTGTGATTATCGGAAGCCCTGTCTACATGTTTCAGATGAGTGCGCAGACCAAAGCAGCACTGCCAGTAACCGTGAGCGTCCCGGCGGTAGCAGGAAACTGATGATCGATCGCTTTTTCGGACTCCTTCTTCCGAGTTTCAAATCTAAAATTAAGGAAAAGAAGCTTGCTCTGGTTTTTGCGCAGGGAGCTCCGAAGGACTCTTTCAAGGACTACATATCGGCTACGGAAAAAATGCTGAGTTTTCTAAAATTCAACGTAACTGATATTCTCGTAGCGTCGGACAGTGGAGATTACGGATCAGCTGAAGGTAAAACCGATCTTATGGCGGAAGCATTTAAGATTGGGGCTTCTCTACTGGATTGACGGTATGTCTTTCATGTCATAACCCAGATGCTTGCCCTGCCATGAGTCTCTGTACATTAATTCCCGCTTAACCCGGTTCATTACCGCCAGTTTGTTTATGGCCCACTCAGGAGCAACAAGCATTCTTGGCGGAGCTTCTCCTGTAACTCTTTGAATAACAATATCAGGTTTTGTCCGCTCGATGAAATCTGCAGCAAGTTCAGCATATTCACTTCTGCGCATGAGATCCAGTTCACCTCTGAGATACTCTTTTGCCAACCTGGTATCTTTTATGATGTGCAGATTCTGAAGTTTAACACCAGCTGTGCCTGATTTGTTTACCAGTTCTGCAGTTGCCAGTGTTTCTTCTCTTGATTCCCCGGGGAAGCCAAGGATAACATGAGCTGCTGTTCTTATGCCTCTGCTATGCAGTTTCTCGAAGGCTTTCTCTGAATCGTATACAGTGTGCCCGCGGTTCATGCGAAGGAGTGTTACGTCGCATCCACTCTGAATCCCAAGTTCTACCCAGACGAAAGTTTCCTGAGACAGATCCTTGAGCAGATCCATGACATCTTCACTTATGCTGTCTGGTCTTGTACACAGGGAAAGGCCTCTGATACCCGGGAAATCAAGAGCTTCCCGGTACATTTTCTCGAGACTTTTTACATCTTTGTATGTGGTAGTGTAATCCTGGAAGTAGGCGAGGAAATGATCTGTCTCGTGTCTTTCCCTCACATACTCAGTTGCCAGCTCAAGTTGTTCAGTGACTGTCATTTCAGGCTTGTAGTGTTTTGGCTCACTTCCTATGGGATTGCAGAAAACACAACCTTCCGTACCCAGTGACCCGTCACGGGTGGGGCAGGTGAATCCTCCGGCAATACTTACCTTGTAAACCTTGTTTCCAAATGTGTTTCTGAAAAAAGCATTCAAACTGTAGTATCTGTTCTTGTTCAATTTGCACTCATTTCCTGTTGCGGGAATTATAATAAACCCATGGAAAAAGCAGCTGAAATATTTTTTGAGCATTTCGGTCTCACTCCCGGCAGAAGTGCAGAAGACATACACAGGATAGGTGAGGTCTTCGGGGAAATTCCCTGGGAGAACCTGACCAAGTTCCTGCTTCGAGCCTCCGGTGAGAACCGTCCCAGGCTGGCAGGAGAAGTAATGTCAAACCATGTGGATGCCGGAACAGGCGGAACCTGCTACTCTCTTACCGAAACTCTTGGTTCTGTTATTGCCGCATGCGGTCTTTCAGCAAGACCACTCACCGGACACATGAAGCACGGAGAGAATATCCACTGTGCTTTGCTTGTTGAAGGTCAGGCCGGCAGATTCATTCTTGACCCCGGTTATGTTGTTCCCGGGGCTGTGAGGCTTTCTGATTCCGGGGCAGGTAAGGTTGTTACTGACGGAAGT
>JAOZRM010000047.1:5300-17343 GCA_029940175.1 Candidatus Sabulitectum sp.
TGTTGCAACCGGGTGGGAACTGCACACAATCGAGAATGGAAGAAGACAGCTCAGATACAGGCTTGAGTCACGAATACTTTCCAGACAGGAATTCCTGCAATTCTGGAATGATTCCTTTGACGCCGCCGGATTGAACAGCCTGCATCTGAATCGTGTTGGTTCCCTTGGCGGAAGAGTCAGCGCACACAACGGAAATCTGCGGATCGTTGGCGGAACAGGCAAGAAAAATTTCAAGCTTAAAGATGACTACTCTCAGAAAATAGGGGAAGCATTCGGGATCGCTCCAGAGATCGCTGAAGAAGCATGGGCTGAGCTTCAAAGGCAGAGGAAGGAGAGAAGCAATGTCTCTTCCTGAATCATTCCCCAGGGTTCTTCCAGTTGTTAGTATTCTGTACAATGACACTGAAGTACTCAGAAATTCCATACACTCTCTTCAACTGCGCTTTGGTGAAATAGTTCTTTTCAGCGAACCGTATCCATTCGATATGACAGATTACTATCAGGCTGAAATGGGATCCTCAATTCTTCGTGTCTGGCTCTGTTTTATGCCTCTGAGAGATCCTTCAGAGCTTCCGGTGTGGAAAGAACACTGCATTGAACTGGAAGAGAAATTTGGAAGCGGCGGTAAAAGGCTGGTGAATATCGACCCCGGTTATCTGGATCACGGTAAACTGGTACTTGCCAGTTGCAAGGCAGCACCAGATAAGATTTACATGGGCAACGGTGTTTTCGCTCATATCTGTCTTCAGTACAAAAAGGGAGAATTTCACGGACCGGAACACAGCTTTGCCGACTTTATAGATGGAAGGTTTGATGAATTCTTCCGGTCAGCAAAGCAGTTGCTAAAGCAGCTTCTTAAAGGGTAATATCTGTTAGATCTACACTGGCAAGAGCTGACATTGCCGGTACAAGTTCTTCATCCCCCAGGCATCCGAAACTGAATCTCAAGTGCTGTTTCCCGGTATTGCCGAATGCATCTCCTGGAATGGTTGCAATCGCATATTTGTTAATGAGATGATCTGCAAGGGCATATGAATCAATGCCTGCAGGTGTTTCTGCAAGAGTAAAGAATCCACCACCAGCTTCCCTCCACTCCAATCCTTTAGATTGTTTCATGGCCTCTTTGCACAGATGCAGCCGGTGTTCCACCTCGGCAGACCTGTTTTCAACCCACTCGTTCAGATCAAGGCATTTCTCCAGAAGGATCTGACCTGGCGTTGAGGGACAGATCACCACTGAATCCTGTACTTTCAGAGCTTGCTCCAGGATATAGTCGGCGCCGAAGAGGTACCCAAGCCTCCAGCCGGAAAGACTGAAGCTTTTGGAGAAACTGCCAATGGTGAGAACATGCTCCTGATTATGTTCCATCCAGGGATGATGCTTGCTGCCACCAAAATTAAACCTTTCATAGGTTTCATCAATTATCAACATGCAGTCATTTTCTGCAGTGAGACTGACAATCCTTCGGATATCCTGTTCGGAAAGTGCTGCTCCGGTTGGGTTGCCGGGGTTGACCAGCACCAATGCTTTAGCACCTGGGATCTTTTCCTCCAGCTTACTCCAGGGAAGACACCATTCGGAACTCTCAACCATTGGTATTGAATCCAGTTCCAGGTTTGAGAATTGAATTGCAAAGACGTGGTCAAAATAATAAGGTTCAAGAACTATCACCCTGTCTCCCGGGTCAGCCACAGACATTAGAGCACTCGCAAAGGCCTGACTTGCTCCACAAGTGAGGTGAAGTTCACTGGCAGGATTCAGGTTGATTCCTCTTCTGTTTGCTATCTCCCTGGAAAGAGCTACCCTTGTGGACATCAGGCCAGGGTCCGGGCTGTAGAAATGGAACCCTTTCCCGATCATTTCCTGTTTCATGTGCTCAACGGCCTCTTGTGGTGGGTCATACCATGGAACGGCTTGTGCCATGGAGAATATTTCCCTGCCGCTTTCACGCATCTCCCGCACTCTGCTCATTATGGAATGGATAGGAGGCATGTGAATCCTGGCTGTTCTTTGTGATGTATGCAAAGGCATTTGATTCCCCTTTATGGTTGCAGTGTCAGTTTCCCCATGATTGATTTATAAAAGGGTGATCAGGGAAGGGAAAGTATGAGAGTACACGTCACCGCAAGTAGTGATCTTCAAGAAGCAGAAGTATTGATCCGGATCCTGCGTATGGCCGGGCATGATGTCTGCCTTCAGAACCAGTCGGCTGCAGATGATCTCAGACCGGACGCGGTTATCTGCTTCGGATCAACAAGCGCGGTTGTCTCTTCACCTGTCAGCCATTCAGAGATCAGTGTTTTCTCCTGTGAGTCACATATTCCCCGGGAATTTCAAGGCAGGGCGGTTGTTATTCCGCAGCCGGTGGATACCCGGAAGTTTGTTCCTTCACCATCACAATCATTCTCATCATTAGATGAAAAAATCATATATGTCCCTGGCAAACTTAGCCCCATAAGCGGGCATAAGATTCTTATGAAGGCAATGACCCTTGTGACCCCGGGCATTAAGGCAGTGATCTCCGGTAGAGAGGAGAAGTACACAGTAAAGCAGATGAGGGAACTGGCAGAAAGACTTGGCGTGGGGCACAGGTTTGAGGTATGGGAAAAACCTGAAGATAACAGTTCACTTATAAGCAGGGCTGCTGTGGGTGTAGTTACCTGTCTTGGAATCCAGCCGGTGGTGAGTCCCGTATTGGAAATTATGGCTTCAGGTGTTCCTTTACTTGTTACAGCTTCTCATGGGTGGCACGATCATGTTCAAGACGGTGTGACAGCTCTTTTCCACTCACCGGGTAACTGGAGACAGCTTGCCAGGCAGATTAACTATTTGACTGAGGATGCGGGGGTAGCTGAAATGCTTTCCTGTAACAGCAGAAAATACTGTGAACGACATTTCTCCTATGAGTCGGTTGGTAACAGGTGGACAGAGGTATTGGAACAACTTAGCTTCGGGTGATGTACATACAGCGAAGACATATTTGAAAGGATGATGTATGAGATCAGCAGCAATTCTTATTCTTGGTATTACGGTTTCCTCTTTTGCTTACGGGTCTATATGGGACTGGGGCGAGTACTCCAGGCGATACGAGGAAAACGCAACATGGGGTCCAGGAGAAAGACTGGTGTTCAGTGTAGAGTATGGCATAATTAAAGCTGGGACCGCCACTTTGAGCGTTACAGGTCCAGTTGATCACAACGGTCTGCTCGCATACAGAATTACAGCTGAAGCTCGTTCAAACCCCGCATTCAGCAGCTTTTTTGAAGTAAGAGATGTAAACGAGTCTCTTCTGGACATTGTTCAGCTTCATTCACTGACATTTATGAAAAGTATTCAGGAGGGCGATTTTTCCAGTAGCGAGGAAATGTACTTTGATCAGGAGGCAGGTTTCGCATACTATCCCGAGGAAGATGACCCGGAACTGACAGAAATGGCAATTCCACCCCATGCTCTTGATGTGCTCGGTGCTTTTTATTATGCAAGAATTCAGGAGCTTGAACCAGGTGGAATCTTTCACATTGATGTACATGTTGACAACGATAACTACCCGCTGGAAGTACGAGTTCTGGACCGTGAAAGAATTCGCACGAGAGCAGGTTCTTTCGACTGTATTCAACTGCAGCCGGTTCTTCGGGGTGATGGGTTGTTCAGACAGCAGGGGGAGATATTTATATGGGTAACAGACGACGAAAGACACATGCCTGTTCTCATGAGTGCTTCAATAATCATTGGAGAGATCACCTGCATGCTTGAAGAATTTTCCATGGGAACTCCTTTAGAAGTGGAGAATCCGTTTCAGTGATCTCAACAGAATTGAACAAGCATCTGGAAGATACCACCCGGAAACTTTCTCTCCTTGGAATCGTAGTTGCTGACCAGAAGGAATTGCCCTACGGTGTACAGATCACATTAACCGGGTACGGAACCTCCTGTAAGATAAATCTTTACTATTCCAGAAAGAAGGGTCCTTCCATCGTTCAGGCTGGAGGAGACAGGAGTCTTCTCGATATGATCCTCGGGCGGGTTCAGACCAGTGAAAAGCCTTCTGTGGTGGTTCCCCCAGGCCTTAGAGCCGGTAGTGATGAAGCTGGCAAGGGTGACTATTTCGGACCGCTGGTGGTTGCTGCCGTTGCCTGCCGCAAGTCTACCGCAGAGAATCTAACTGCAATGGGCGTTGGTGATTCCAAAAAGCTTTCTGCAGCAAAAGTTCGAGAACTTTATGAAAAAATTACGGTTATGAGCGATGTCAGGTATTCTGTCTGCTCAATACCTCCCCGTGAGTACAACAGGCTCTTTGATGCATTCAAGCAGCAGGGGAGAAACAGTCTTGATATACTTGCCATGGCTCACGGAAAAGCTCTGGAGGATCTGTTAGCAAATGGAGAGGAATCGGTCAAAATAGTTGTTGATAAATTTTGTGACATGAAAAGACTTCGCCCCTGGTTAACTGTCCCGGTATCCAATGTTGAACTCAGAGTTAGAGCAGAAGACTCAGAACCTGCAGTAGCAGCAGCATCTATTATTGCAAGAAGCGTCTACCTTGATGAGCTGAAAAAAATGTCTTCCACCTTCGGGGTTGTACTTTCTCCAGGAGCCGGCGCTCCGGTTGATATGATCGGGAGGAAAATCGTCAGTTTGAATGGTGATACTGTTTTGTTTGAAACAGCCAAAGTTCATTTCGCTAACACTGGCAGAATTGTTGCAGATTAACGGTCAGATGATATGAATCCATCAAGGCAGAATCTTGAAATTGATTCGGTGGCTGTTCTTTGCCACAGAAACAGGTTTTGCTTAACAAAGACAGGATTGGTTGCAGTACACGCAGATTACCTGCTCAAAATGATGCTATTCACTTCAAATCAGTTTGAATTCAATCTGCAATAATAGAAGGTATTACTCAATGATTGTTGTCGGGCAACCCCATACACTTGACTCGAAGGCATCTTCTTTAGATAATTGCGAAGATTCGGGCCGTCTGGTCCATGATTCAGGGGTGGATCAAAAAATGGTGTATTTGTAGGAAACAAAAAATCCGGAGGGATTACAAATGAGATTTTTCGCAATAGCAATGATGCTTCTTGGAATGGCAATTTTCGGTATGGGCTGCGGCGAAGCTGCTGAAGAAGTAGTAGAAGTAGTAGAAGAAGTCGAAGTTGTAGAAGAAGTTGAAGTAGTAGAAGAAGTTGAAGTAGTAGAAGAAGTTGAAGTAGTAGAAGAAGTTGTTGAAGGCGAAGAAGTTGTCGAAGGCGAAGAAGTTGTTGAAGTAGTCGAAGGCGACGAAGTAGTTGAGGTAGTTGAAGAGACTCCTGTAGAGGAAGTTCCTGCTGAAGTTACAGAGTAGTTAGTTATTCTAAAAAAGCGGCGCATTTGCGCCGCTTTTTTTATACCAGAAACGTCAGGGACCAGCTAGTGTTTTGCTGAATTGCCCTTCCATTGAGTGCTCTCAAGTTCGTATTTTCAGATTTCAAAAACCATTATGGCAAAAACAGGTGTATTCGCATTGCATTCCACCTCGCCTGTGGTTCATGCGGTTGGTTAGCGTGTACAGTTGAATGTTGACTTCAGGGATGCCCATGTAGTTCGTGCCAGTTCAACAGGAGGAACGGGATAGCCGTTGACCCGTATCAGGAAATCGTATTGCCAGAAGTCAATAATTCCAGGAGTGGTTACAGTGAAGCTCCTGGGGTTTGCGGCAGGGGAAACATCACTGGCCATTGATGGAGCACCGTATGCGCTGAATTGAGGAATCTCGGTGACTGTAAAATTAGTTCCGGAAGTACACGGTGACATTGGATAGATGTAGGATGGAGAAAGGTGCACCGCTGTACCGGAATCGTGTGCAAATACAGTCCCGGGAGAATCCGGAGTTCCATCTGTTATCTCACCGATGAAGTCCGAAGTATCCCACGGATGAGTGGCGTACACGTGATAGAACCATACTTCAGCATATTCAATTACAAACCCTGTTGCATCCTTTACCGGATAGAAATCCTCAAGATTAAACCATGTTCCTCTGTATTCCCCTTCGAAAGTAAACCAGTCTGCAACACCGTCATCGTATTGAAGAAGATCATCGGTTCCAGATCCCCAGCTGAGAGTGGTTAACGCGATTACACAGGTTATGAATAAAAAACTTCTCATCTGGTTTCCTCCTTTGTCTCCGTTTCTTTCCGGCATTCCTCAGCAAGATATCTTGCTATAGGATGCGCACTGTAAGATAAACAACAATCAGCTTCTTCGGCAATCCATTCATATTCCGTCTCTTCTTTAATTGAGTAATCAGTCATTTCACATCTCCTTATCCTTAAGGTGCATCTCCGGAGAAAGCAGAGGCCCTCTCCGGAGATGTATTCTGGTTTCCTGTTATCTGATCACTGTAACAGCTCTGTTCTGCATTCCTTTTGCATTGTGGAGAACTACTCTGTAGACTCCTTCAGGTATTCTTTCACTAACTGTCCAGAAAAGACCTTCAGCCCCTGCTGGAACAGCTTCAGTGTGTACTGTTCTTCCACAGATGTCCATTATAGATATGGTTCCTCCATGAGAACCGGTGCTGATCCATGTACCGGAGGAAACAGGATTGTTCATCAGGTTGAAAGTGGATGCAGTGATTCCAGTTGTATGATCTTCAACACTCACTCCTGAGTTCCAGTAAGTATTACCACTGAACCAGATCTCATGTGCTGGTGAGAGTGCCGCCGGCTGTCCGTGTCCGCCCTGGGAAAGGTCGCTGTCTATTTTTGTCCATACGAAGTCGAAGCCGGCAGTGTACATGGCAGTTTTCTTTGTTGCCTCAGAGGGGAAAAGATCATCGTGGTCCGGGTGTGGAAACTCAGTGATGGCTCCCCAGGATCCTCCTACTGGTTTTTCATTCTGATAAATCTCGTAATCCAAGGCAGGGCTTGTGTTTGCCTGCCAGGCAATGTAAAGCTGGTCGGTGTGATCAACCGCAATCGAGGGGAATTCGTTTTCCGGAGTCGAGCCATTAACTATCTCAAAGGGGCTCCAGATGCCGTAGAGTCTGCCACTGTAGAAAATATCCTGAAGGATAGTTGAGTACATTCCGGCAAGAGGGCCAGGGAAACTGTTAGGATTCAAAGGATCAACACCGGGTGTGTAGGGACCCGGGTTGGTGGGGTCGTGTGGAGACACTCCATTCATCCAGGCTACGTGAGGGATATCTTCCCTGCTTACAGTAAGAGAAGGATAACCATCGTACCCCATGGTTCCTGAGATCTGAGAAACATTCTCGTAGAGATCCCAGACATTTCCAGCATCCGGACTGCTTTTGTACATGATGAACGGACCGGACGTGGGACCGTCATCACTCCATACTACGTGGACTCTATCCGAGTAGTAGGTGTAGTTTGATGGAGCCTCAACAAAATCAATAACCGTTGCAACATCAGGTGTCTGAGAATTAAACTCAGTCATGCTGAGGTTTTGAAAAGGCATCCAGCTGATACCATGATCCAGACTGTTGGAGTACAGTATCTCGGATGTGAGATTTGGATTGAAGTTTTCCTCCTGCCAAACTACGTGTATGATGTTGTTAAAAGAGCAGTCCACATCAGGAACCAGTGAGTGTTCGGCGCTTGTATATACGGGGAAGGGGGGTGTCCAAAAACCAGGTGCGGGCATTGTGTTGTTGATATTGGATGAATGCATTATCTGGTAAACTCCCGACATGTCTTCACTTTGCCAGACAACATGGAGCATATCATTGTCTGTGGGGTTTCCCGGCGAACCATGCTCAATAGCGATTGAAGGATATCTGTCATCAACCATTGGATCAGAAGTGATCATTATTGCAGGCATCCAGTCTGCACTGGTTACAGGAGGGGCTGGAAGTATTGTGTGTGAGTACATTATATCACAGTTACCGCCAGGTGTACCTTCGGTATTCATCTGAGAGTGATAAACCACATGAAAGTAACCCCTGGAATCTCTAACCATTCTTCTTCCATTATTGAAACCTGTGGCTTCCCATTCGCTGGAGAAGTCATTGTCCACCTGATGATCGGCTACTGCTGCTGTCACCATCAGGAATAGAGTCACGAGAATCATCATTGTTTTCATTTTGATTTCCTTTCGTTGCTTCTTTCTGCCCGGGGCACTCTGCCCGATACTGTAGCAAAAGCATGATTGTTGCCAATAACATAAATACATGATATGAAAGAAGATAAGAAAATTACTAGAATTAATGATTAAGACTTTCAGATCGATAATAGAGGAATATTTCCCTAGTGGGGATATTTTCTTTACTTGCTTGCCTGAATCTGACATTTTCATGCTTTTTTAGGGAAAATCGATGCGATTATCTCAAGTCCCTCCTGGTTTGCTATAGACATCGACATGATTAAGGGATATTTTCCCTACTATGAATGATGTAAATAAAGTAATTTCAAGAAAACACATTTCTTCGGGCAGGATGGAAATCCTGTTTGAGGATAGTTCCGGAGATCTGAGACTCGGTCGGTTGTTTTCCTCTGACCATGATCTCAATGCAGTAGAGAGAGTACTTCAAATCATATCAGCCATTGACACCGGATCAGTTCTGGTCCCTGACAGATGTGCTTTTGATACTAAGGAGGGAAAGTTCTGCTTCTCAATGCCCTGGGATTCATCATGGGATTCGCCCGGTACATGGACCATCAGGGAACTGATCCTTCCACTAAAGGCTCTTCATCATGCAGGCTGGCTGCATCTTGATATCACACCTGCTTCATACAAGCAAATTGATGGTGATTTAAAGCTTCTTGTGTGGGGTGATGCTTTAGTAACGGGGCTTGTCTGTGCTCCTCCTGAATTATCCACAGGAGCAGCACCAACTCCATTCTCTGATTACTACATGCTGGGTAGAGCGATGATGGGGGGAAGAGGGACCTTGTGGGACGGTTCGGATCCCTCACTGGTTGAATCTCTTGTTTCCGAACAGATGTTTCAACGGGCAAAGGCACTAAAGAAAGCTGACCTGGTCAATACAATTGTACCCCAGGGAAATTTCAAACGTAACAAGGTGAATATTCTCACTGGCGGTAGCTGGCAGGATAGGGACCTTCTAACAGGGAGCTGGGTAACAAAGGCTTCTTCTGATGGCTGGCTGGTAAGTGTGGTAAGATGCAATCCAGCTGAGGTAATGAGACCGCTCCCTGGAAGGAAAATATCCAGCGAGAGAATTAATTCCGGTGCTGCACTGGTCAACAATCTTTTTCCTTCTATGAGTGGTGTTGAAAGACTTCTTGTGTTTGACCAGATCGAATTCGCTTCCCCTGATCTTTTCGAAATAATCAGAGAATTCGCAAAACTGCTGCCCCCGGGCCTCACAGTAATTGTGACCTCCGGCGAAGAGCTGGATCGACTGACCAATCCTGATCTGCCCGCAATTGTTCTTTCCGGAGATGTATCTATTGCCTGGGATGTACCATTACCGCTTCTTTCTGGTGAATCACTGGGCTCCGGTTATCCTTCATTTGGACCACATGGTGCATTTTACAGGTATACCGCAGTTGGCGAGCCTCCTGAGCCAATGTTGATCCAACCGGAGAATATTTTTGCTGAGGGCGGATACAGAGCTCTTGTTTCCATGGCCGCCGATGAACCATCCCGGTTTGAACCGAGCCTGATTGCCAGGGCACATTTTGAAATGGGTAATTTTGATGAGGCACTACACCTGACAGATCGCAGCGATACTCTTCTCAGGGCAAGAATTCTACTTGCAATGGGGCGCCCGGGTGAAGCCTCTGAGCTTCTGGCAGATAAACACTCAAACGAGGAGAAAGTTCTTCTTGCTTCAGCTCTGATCGATCTTATGGACCTGGAGAGGGCGGTGGATCTGCTTAAAGATGTTCCCGGAGCAGAAGCGGCTCTTCTTCTGGCAAAGGTTCTTGATATGCAGGGCAGAGTTGCCGAAGTTCTTCCAGAAATCGAGAAGGCTCTTGCTTTCGCGGATGAGTCCAGCCGAGTGAAGCTGCTATGCTCGAAATCTGTGATTCTCATGCGGACAGGAGATTACAGAGATGCCCTGGGAGCAGCGGAGGCTTCTGTTATTGCCGCAAAGAAACTTGCGGATGCTTCACTTCTTGGAAAAAGCCTTACTGAACGGGGTAGAGTTCGTGAGGTTATGGGTAATTGGGGCGGGGCAGTGGATGATTATCGTCTTGCTCTGCTTTATTATGCGGAGAATCCAGGCAAGACAGATCGTCCTCCATTAATTGATCTCTTCGTTCTGGAACTGAGAACCGGGGAACTCAAATCTGCTGCCAGTACCTTTAAATCACTTGATGTTCGCCTTGAGCAAACTGGAAGCGGAATACCTGCAGACCAGATGACCGCAATGCTCACTGCATACAGAGGTGTTCTTCTCGGCCTGGGTGCCATGCGTATTCCTTCGGCCAGACGCTCAGCTTCCATGGCTGCAGAGAAGAATCTTACCCTGGTACATGCTCTCAGTCTTCTTTATCTAGGCCAGCTTCTTCTTCAGGAGGGCAAGCATGAGGAGGGGTTGGAAGCACTCAAATACGCCAGAGCCAAGGCCGGCTTCATGGGAGACAGACATCTGGCTCTGCTTGCTGATCTTGCAATGACCAGGGCCGGTGCAGAAATTGACACGTCCAGACTTCTCTGGGAGGCTCGTGAGCTTGGGTTGAAGCCAGAGGAGCTGGAAGCCGAGGTTATCTCCTGTGATGATTCTGAAGTCAGAGATCGAGCTTTTCTGGATATCCTGAATATGCCTGCACCGCTTCTTGCTTGTGAGCTTGCATCCAGTTTTGGCCTTCCTGAAGAGCCTGGAATAAGGCGCAGGATTCTTGAGTCATTTAAGGATATTTCTGAGCTTCTTGATGACGCAGAGAGAGAACAGTTTACAAGGTCTAACAGCAGGCTTGTGAAGATACTGGATAACTCTTCGAGTTTCTCTGATCTATCTGTTTTGAGTAATTCAATTGATAAGATATCCCGGTGGTTTGGCAAAGCGAGCGAAGGATTAAAGGACTTGAATTCACTTGCAGAAGAGCTGGGACTGATTTATCTGGGCAGTGTGCCAAGTGGAAAAAGCGGTGAGATACAGGTATCAATTTCTCCGGATCTCTACGCCCTGGGACCTGACCTTTCTTTCATAAAATTGCTTGCTCCGCTGGTTGCCGCAATTTCCGGGGCAAGTCCATCTCCTTCGGTGGATAAACACACTCGAGATGATCTTCTCCCTGAAATAATTGGGAAATCAGATGTAGTTCAGAAACTGAAATCAACTATGAAGAGAGTGGCGCAAATGCCGGTTCCCGTTTTGATCACCGGAGAAACAGGTACCGGCAAAGAACTTGTTGCAAGGGGTTTGCATGATCTGGGATCCTGCGAAAAGGATCCGTTTATTGCAGTTGATTGCGGGGCGATTGCGGAATCATTGCTTGAGTCCGAACTGTTTGGCGTAACCAGGGGGGCTTTTACCGGCGCTTCTGAGAGCAGGATAGGTCTTATGGAGGCCGCAAGCGGTGGTACTTTGTTTCTTGATGAGATTGGAAATATGTCAGTGGCCCTTCAGATCAAGCTTCTTAGAGTTCTTGAAACAGGCCGACTTAGAAGACTGGGTGATACATCAGAACGAGAGACATCCTTCCGTTTGATAACTGCCACAAATGCTGATCTGCGTCAGGCCTCCTCGTCAGGTAGATTCAGAACTGATCTCTATTTCCGGATCGCTGTTATTGAAATCAATGTTCCCAGGCTTTGTGAAAGAATGGAGGACATCGCATTGTTAATTGAGCATTTTGCGGCGGAGCTCAGAGGTGATATCAAGTTTTCACGTGATGCTGTAAACGCCATGCTTAAGTACAGCTGGCCCGGCAACATAAGAGAGCTGCGAAATGTTGTACAGCGAACAGTTCTCATGTGCAGGGGTAAAATTGTCAGAGCTACTGATATTTCCATTGAAAGTGGAATTCAGAGAGATTCCCAGCTCAGGCTTGAACCGCTGGAGACAGCAGTTGGCAGGCACATTTCCAATGTTGTTGAAGCCTGTGACGGAAATAGATTGAAAGCATCAAGG
>JAOZRM010000220.1 GCA_029940175.1 Candidatus Sabulitectum sp.
CATGAAAGACAATGAGACAGGCTATATCTGCCATTTTGAACGGAAGGGCTATTTCAGCATCGATCCTGAATCCACTCCAGAAAAAACGGTATTCAACCGTACAATCACACTGCGGGATTCCTGGAAAAAGTTCTCAGGAAAAAAGAAATAAAGATATGATCTAATCAGTGGATTGACCTGCGGGTCAATCCATCTGGTTGGCCATGTGGGCAATACCGCCACTTATTGCTCCTGCAGCAGTAAGCCCCATACCGGCATACGATCCAAAACAGAGACCGATATGCAGTACCTGATCATTATCTGACTGGAAAGTATCCACAACATCATATCTTGTTGACAAGCCAATCAGGTCTTTCCATCCAACATAGAACTCAGAAGTGTAACCTGCAAAGCCGTCGGGGAATGAGCTGTCACTCAGGATCAGGCCGGGAGATAAGTTCAGACTGAATTCATCATTCAGGTTGTAGCGGAGATTTGCTTTAACTCCGATCAGGCTGTGCCAGCCGCCATTCCTGTAAGAGCTGAAGAAGAGCGATGGACCAAGATCATAACTTTCGTTTAAAACAAACATCCAACCCAGATTGGTTGCCAGATCCAGGTCACGAATCATGCTGTTATCGTTTGATTGACCAACGGGCAAGCCAAAACAGAAATTTGTTATCGGATATGATGTACATAAGTCTCCGTGATCATACCGTATGCATGGTTTCGCAAACACAACAGATACAAAAAGCACCGGTACAACAGAGAACAATCCAGCTATGGCTCTCATAGAAGCACCTCCTGTTGTTCACATTGCCACTGACCACTGTGGCTAAACTCGTTCATTGAGATTAAACAAAAATTTCTGTACAGTTTCTTCCGTTGTTCTTGGCAGAATACAGAGCGGCATCTGCATGCTGGTACAGTTGTCTTCTGTTGATTCCATCATGAAATTCAGCCACTCCAAGGCTTATGGTCTCCTTCTTTCCCGTGCTGAAATGGAAATTCTCAATTCGTATTCTGACTTTTTCGGCAAGCTGGAAAGCTCCGTTCGCGTCAGTTTCCGGGCATATTACAGCAAACTCATCTCCGCCCACTCTGAAGATCATATCTGTTTCTCGAACAGAATTAGTTACTGCAGCTGCCAGATCAGTAAAAACCTTGTCTCCTGTTCCGTGTCCATGATGGTCATTGATGAGTTTGAAATTGTCTATATCAAACAGGATCAGAGATAGCTTTGAACTGTACCTCTTGCTACGGGCAATTTCAGATTGAACCATTTTCTCATAGGATCTTCTGTTGAGCAGACCGGTAAGAGGATCATGGGATGATTCGTACTCAAGCTTCTTTCTGACATAAAAAAGTACAAACAGAATTACAAGAACTGCTGTTACTGCATTAATTGCCAGAATTGTATAGAACAGTTCGAAGTTCCCCACCTTGCCTTCGGTTGCCTGTTGAGCACCAAGAACCACTGAATCCGCCGCTATCCAGCAATGTTCACTTTCCTCTACTATTCTCCTTTTTATGGTCTCTGAGGGATTCAGCTGGTACTGCAGCAGCAGACTTTCAAGAGAACGCCACTCCCCTTTCAGATTTATGATACCATCAAAGACAGCATCATTCACACCATGGTGTCTGCTTCTTTCATCGTCAGATATGAAGTGATCAAATAGATTGTTGATCTCAGTGATTATCTCATTTGACAACTCCGGAGAATCGGAAAGAACAAGTTTTGCAACCCGCTGTACAGACCCTCTTATCATGCCGGTCTCATTAATGATCTTTGCATCAAACTCAAGGTTTTTCACTGTACTGTGGACGTAGTACGCCATTACAAACCCGAAGCTGAATAAGAGAAAAGAAAGAACTATGAGATATGTGGAAGGTCTTTTGTACTGCAAAATGCCCAAGCAGCCCTCCTGAGACAAATGTTAGATAAACTCTTCACTGTACACTTAAAGATAACAGATTCAAGCTTGCCCGGTTCCCTGGAAAACTTGAAGGGCGGTGGTGTACCGCCCTTCAATATCCAGCAAGGTAAAACCACTACCGAATAATGGCCACCTGCCTGCTGGAAATCTCTCCGTCTATAGAAACCAGCATTGCATAAACACCATTTGGCAGGTCGGACACTGTATGAAGATGATCTGATGCTCCCTGAAGGGTACCAAGATCCCACTGCCTGATTAATCTTCCATCCAATCCCCAGAGACTCACTGAAACCGGTACAGGTTGTTCAGTTGAAACAGAGTATTCCAGAGAACTCCTCACCGGATTTGTCTGAAGGGTGATTGAAACGCCGGCACGTACTTCCTGTGTATTGAAATCCTCTATGCCAACATCATTCCCAAGAAACAGCCAGACGCTCTTTACGTAGTGCCCCTGAATAATGTCAAGCACTCCATCCTCGTTCCAGTCGTTAACGTAGACTGTGCAATCTGTCTGACCGGTTGGCCAGGCGAACGGACTTCCGTTCACGGTTATAGCAGCACTGGAGGTGAATACAGGAGCTCCTGTTGATCCAGAATTTTCCAGATAGTATGTGTGTCCATAATCTTCGCCTACAAGAAGATCAAGCAGTCCGTCTCCGTTCATGTCTTCCATATGCGGAATGCTTCTTGGATAGGCAACTGGAGAGGAACCTTTCATCACAGGAGTGAAGCTGGAGAAAACCGCATTCTCCGGTGTTCCCTGATTCAGATATAAACGAAGGCTTCCGCCTGACGTGGACTCGCGACCAACAATAAGATCCAGAAGACCGTCGTTGTCCCAGTCGAATACAAAGGGGGCGGAGTTGGTGCCTACATTCAGATCTACTCCACCGGCCTGAATTTTACCCTCACTGGTAAGTGTTCCATCACCAAGTCTTCTGAAAAAATATACGCATCCGTATCTTTCCCCAACAATAATATCATCAAGACCATCGTTATTGAAATCCACAGCCTGTGGATTTGTAGCGCCGGTGCATCAACCGGATGTTACTGAAATATCGCTACCATCCGCCTGAAGGTAGGCAAAATCACCGAAGACCGGCGTCGCGTTTGAACCATTGTTAATGTAGTATCGAATCTTTCCTCCGGTGTACTGACCCACAAGAAGATCCTTGATACCATCACCACTCCAGTCGGTAACAAGAGGATTTGCATGGCCAAGGCTTAATTGGATGGGTGAGCCATTTGCGTTAATCTGGGACGGGGTCTGGTAATCCAGTGCAACCGCTAAAGATGATATACAAAAAAGTAATATCACCGGTGAACAATATTTCATAACAACCTCTCATGTTTCGAGAAACTTATCTGACTACGCCTTGGATAGTATATCAACATTAGTTGC
The DNA here is from genome assembly GCA_029940175.1 of Candidatus Sabulitectum sp. Lineage (GTDB taxonomy): Bacteria > Fermentibacterota > Fermentibacteria > Fermentibacterales > JCC-6 > Sabulitectum. The sequence continues at coordinate 3,319 of JAOZRM010000220.1, forward strand.
ACCATGCAAACCGGACAATATTACAAAGGGAGAGCGTGGTGATCAAAGAGAAAGCAATTCACACAGTAATTCGCCATAACCGGTTTACCTGTGCATATTCATGGTACCGCAGGCAAATAAAAGATTCAATAATGAAAGGTAGAATTATGAGCCGATTCTGTTTTCTTCTTCTGACACTCCTGGCATCCTCCCTGGCTGTTGAATACATGGAGCCGGAGCAGACCCTGATAGATATTGTCGATGCCCCCTGGTCTCCCAGAATAAGTATCTCGCCTGACTTCAAGTGGTGTCTGCTCAGAACTCCAAGAAAAAACACAACAATACTGGAGCTGGCTCAACCGGAACTGAAGCTGGCTGGCATGCGCTTCCGGCCTGAAACTTTTGCCCCGACCAGGATCAGCGTCTATACTGAAATTACTCTGATGAACATGGAAACTCTGGAGACTCACAGCATAGAGGGTCTGCCGGATGAGATGAGAGCACTGAGTAGAACATGGTCTCCAGATGGTTCCATGGTTGCAATAACCAATGAAACATCAGATGGAATAGAGCTGTGGCTCATAGACACAGCATCTCTTTCAGCTAGACGACTCACCGAGCCAGTGCTGAGCCTTACAGCAAGAGCCTACCCGAAATGGCTTCCCGGCAGCAATGGCGTTCTTGCCTGTATCAGGGTAGATGACATGGAACTACCCCTGGACAATCCTGTTCCAGCCGGACCGGTTATTCAAGAAACTACAGGAGAGGAAGCACCGGTGCGGACTCTCCAGGATCTACTGAGAAATCCTTATGATGAGAGCCTTTTCCATTACTATCTTACTTCACAGTTATCTGTTGTCGGATTGGATGGAATGATCTCACCTGTGGGATCTCCCGGAATTATCTGGGATTTCGATCCAGCGCCCGGGGATGAACTGGTTCTTGTGTATTCGCTCCACGAACCTTTTTCCTATTCTGTTACTGCTTCGCGCTTTCCAATGAAAATCGAAGTGCGGGATCTGGATGGAACTACAGTTCATACTGTGGCTGACCTTCCCATACGTGACAACATTCCCCTGGCAATAGGCAGTGTATACAACGGCCCGAGATCAGTGGAGTGGAGGTCGGATGTTTCCGCAACTCTCTGCTGGGTGGAAGCGATCGACGGTGGTGATGCAGGTGAACCTGCAGAGTTCAGAGACAGGGTCTTCATGCTTGAAGCCCCGTTCGAAGATAATCCTTCAGAACTGGCAGTGCTTCAAAACAGATATGGCGGTGTGGACTGGGGAACAGATTCCCTGGCACTAGTATCTGAGTGGTGGTGGCCAACGAGAAATATGCGAACCTGGAGAATAACCCCGGGTGATCCGTCTTTCCAGGGGGAACTGATATTTGATTACTCATGGGAAGACGCTTACAACGACCCGGGAACACCTATGACAATCCATAATCTTATGGGAAAAAGTGTACTTTTCTCCGCAGACGGT
>JAOZRM010000048.1 GCA_029940175.1 Candidatus Sabulitectum sp.
AGCCGGTGATGGCTCTTGTTGCATACTGTTCTTCCTCTGAGGAATTGAAGTGGCGTAAAACGATCTGGTCTGTTGTTATCGGGTTTGTTCCACTTATCATTTATGCCTTATTAAGATTGCGGGCAATGGGCTTTGGTGTGAACTACACCGAGAGTACTAGCTTTGGATTGTTCATGGTGAAAAATTTGGTAGTGCAGAATTCTATTGTCTGGCACCCATGGTTAACTGATGTTTCTGCGCGAATGCTTTTCCTCCTTTACCCCCTTGCTGTCTACTTCACAATTCCAGAATGGAAGAATCGGATTCTTGTTTTCTCAATGGGTCTCTTTCTCATGCTGCCAGTGAGCAATCTTGTTTTGAGAGCTGATTTTTCTGTTGCTGCATTACCCGGGGCGGCTTTGTTTCTGGGGTTTGCAGTTCAACGCCTTCATGGAAGAAAAATCCTTCTTCCTGCTTTAGCAGTGTTTTTTGCTGCAGTTATTCTTTTTTCCAGGGATGAGATCAGAATCCTTGGAATTGCATCAGATTATGTTGAAAGAACAACGATCAGACTTGCTGAAATATCAGATGAACTGCCCGGGACTGGCCCTGTGTTTGTAAAGGGGGTTGAAGATGCGGTTGGCGGTTATGGGACTTTCTGGTCGGGGGAGTACATGGTTCCCATGAGATGCATGGGGATTCAAACAGATAGATTTATTACAGGAACAGATAGAATATGGGAAGGTTTAGCTCAGGAGAACGACTCCGGTTTTCTTGTCTTTCTGGCAGATGATGGGATAAACTACTTTTCTTCACCTCTGTCAATCGATATGTACGCAGAACAGCCGGACACTACTGTGATTCTTTCCGGCAGTATTCCAGTGGGAGAGTTAATTCAGTATCCATCGTGTAGTGTACCTGATCAGAGCAGTGTTCTTTATCTTGTTTTGCCTTTCTATAACGACTTTGTTGTTCCAATTTCTTCTGAAATAAACAATGGACAATATGTTTTCGATCTTGCAGCAATTCCAGAGTGGCTTGCTTCTGATCAGAATGCTGTTCTCATGGTAACAGAACCTCTGGAACTAACTTTCACAAGCAGAAACATCTCGCTGGAGCAAGCCTTGCAAGCTATTAAATTAAAAGAAGAGACATCTGCTATCTGATATATCCCAGATCAATAAGTCGTCTCATTTCAATCAATGCATCTTCGTTCTGCGTGGGTGTGCAGATACACGGCCAGGCCCAGTATTCCAATACTTCTTCCAGTAACAAGCTGTCTGTGGTCAGCCTGTTCAGTTCCCCGGGATCATCTGCCAGGTTGAAGGTTTCACTGGAATCCGGTTCAACAAACCAGATCACCTTACTGGAGTTCTGTAGACAAGCCGCAGAAGCTGTATCTGCATTAACACCACTGGATGGAATAACTCTATCACTGGAGAACTCTTCCAGAATATTCACACCTTCTACATGGTCTGGAACGGGGATATCCAGGTACTTCAGAACCGTTGGCAACACATCGTACTGTCCCACATTTTGTGAAATAACAGTGCCTGGTTCAATACCGGGGCCGGTTAGTATCAGGGGTATATGGAGAGCCTGCTGATAGAGATTGTGGGCATGTCCCCAGTCTCCGTGCTGCATGAATTCCTCACCGTGGTCTGCGATGAGAATAAACAGAGTGTTGTCCGTCAAATCCATTTCCCGCATTCCATGAAAAAGTCTTGAGAGCTGGCTGTCAGTCCATCTGATCTCAGAGTCATACATGGCTGTCATATGCTCAATAAGAACAGGATCATTGCACATATCAATTGCCGGCCATTCGGTTATACCGTTTGCTCCGGATCGCTTAAAAAGTGTGTCAAAGGGTGCTGGTGGTTCGTAGGGAAGATGAGGGTCGAAAAGGTGTACTGTAACAAAAAAAGGATCTTCTACCTGGTTGGTACTGAAATATTTAAGAAGAGTATCAACAGTAAGATCCGCATTGTCACTTTCATCATCATTGAACCAGAAAAGATCATTGCCTTTTGAAATGCCGAAGGGTTCACCCAGATACCCACATTGACCAGTGCAGTGGTTGAATAGCCCTGCTCTTTCAATATGGTTGTCAGCGTGGCCATCTCAAGGTCAAGGCCATGGGAGAACCCGTCGTAGTGACTGCACCCATGGCTTCTTTCAGAAAGCCCTGTAAAAATCGAAGCCATTCCCGGCAGGGTCCACGGAGCCTGGGCCTGACAATTCTGAAAACGAACTCCGGTTGCTGCCAGGCTGTCAATTGTAGGAGAAGTATCACGGTGATATCCGTGGCAACCAAGGTGTTTGGCGTTGAGTGTATCGATGATAACGAGAACAACGTTAGTCTTAGCCTTGCTGTTCCCCCCGCACGAAACAGATAGAAGAACCAGAATTATCAAGCAATAAAGAGTAGCATATTTCATTTGCTCTCCGCAATGTATGAGATTGTACAGATGTGAAAGAGAAACATAGTTTGTTTTCTGCTCTTTAGGTAGACATATTCTCATGCTTGAAAGGAGATTGTTGTGTTGAGTTTATTCATTCTGGCTGTAACTGTTGCAGTGCCATCTCTTGTCTCTTCCGGAGGATTCGCAGCATATCTTACTGCCGGAGGAGAGTCCATCTCTGTGGTTCGTGATGGCGCGGAAAGTGTTTTTACATTGCACGCTCTGCCTGGAGAAAGGCTCAGTTACCCCGCCTTTGGTGATTTAAAACTTGTGTACGTTTCTTCCTCAAGAGGTCTTGTTCAGCAGGATATTATAACTGGTGAATCTGTTGTTTTAAGTGAAAATTCCACAGGCGCACCGTGGATATCTTCCACGGGTGATCTGTGGTACACTCAGGATGGATATCTGTTCATGAACGGTGCATCTACAGGTGTTTCAATTCCAGCTTTTTCGGTAAGTGTTGAGAATGGTGTAGCCGCCTTTACTGACAGGAATGATGACCTTCACATCCTCTCTCTGGAAAATGGTGAAGATCTGGTGTTTCAAGGGTATCGTTTCTTCTTTCCTACTGTTCTTACAAATGGAGATGTGATAACACCCACCCTTACAGGAGAGATCATCCATATCCCTTCCGGAGATATCCCCACAGTGGTGGGCAATGGCGAGCAACCCTGCTGGAGTTATGAGCTGGATGGACTTTTTTTCTGTGTCTCGGAAGATGACGGGCACAACTTGACCGGTGCTGATATCTGGTTTGTCAAACCGGGCAGTGAGCAGATCAGAGTAACCTGGTCTCCGGAGGTCTTTGAGACCAGACCATCATGCTCAGGTGATGTACTCTGGTTCGTTGACAGCAGGAACGGAATTCCGGATTGTGTGAGATTAGATGCTCTTCCTCTTTAAACTTATCGGTTTTGTAGTTTTCGGTGGAATAACTGTATGCCTTGATCCAGGCCATGGAGGAACAAGCACCGGTGCATACGGGGAATACATTCTGGAGAAGGATGTTGTTCTTCAGGTGGCACTTCAGGTTACGAACTGGTTGAATCAGGTACCGGGCGTTTCTTGTGTTGGCTTAACCCGCGACGGAGATTACAATGTTTCCCTCCAGGCCAGAACAGACTATGCAAATTCCTGGGGTTTTGATTACTTCATTTCCATTCATGAGAATGCATTCAATGGAGCGGTGCAGGGCACAGAGACATTCTGCTATTCTTTTGAGCCTGATGACATCTCTTATCAGCTTGCTGTTCCAGTTCAGAACAGTATTCTTGATGCCTACGGGTACACAGACAGAGGCGTAAAGGTCGGAGATTATCTCCATGTTATCAGGGAATCCAATATGCCTGCCATTCTCGGGGAGGGCAGCTTTCTTGATTATACTCTGAACTGGAATGAATCCTACCTGTATGCGTTCAATGTAGATGATCATGTTGGTGTACAGGCCTGGGCTTACACAAGCGGACTCTGCGAATTTCTTGGGTTGTCTGTGCCTGATTACGGCAATGGTGTGATACTCATGGATAATCTATCCCCGGGATTTGCAGTGGATGATTCTCTTAAGTGGTCTGTTCAGGCATCAGGAGCCCCGTGGATGATGAATTGCATCACTGCCTCAGCTGAATCAGGCAGGACAGCATCATGGGCTTCCATGATCCCGGTAAACGGCTATTTCGTTCTAACCAGCTGGTGGACCTCCGGCAGCGATCGTTCCTCTTCGGTGTGCTATCGTGTGTTTCATTCCGGTGGTTTTACTGATATTTACGTTGACCAGCTTGCAGGCGGGGGAGAGTGGGTGCCTCTGGGATATTTCTCTTTCAGCGGTGAGTGTTCGATTCAGATCCTTGGCTCTCAGAGTTCTCCCGGGGTTATGGTTGCTGACGCGGTGAAGCTCGTTCCTGCTCTTGGTACCCAGCAAGCAGAAACCTCTTGTTTATCTGTTGTTCGAAACCCGTCATCTTCATTCACCATTCTACTGCCTTCGTCTTCACCTGTTTCTACAGAAGTGTTGATCTACAACTCTGCCGGTAGAAGAGTGTCAACTCTCACTGGTACCGGTTCGGTTGAATGGAACCCGGTTGATCTACCTCAGGGAGTGTATTTTGCTGTGGAAGAAGATATGTTTCAATCAATAAAGCTGGTTTACATCAGATAGTTCTTTGCGCAAACGTTACTTTTCCAGGAGTCCAACTGCTTTCAGACTTATGATATCATCTTTTGTAACTATGAAGTGATCCAGTATTTTGAAATCCATGTCTTCACCAAGCTTGATCATTTTTCTCGTTAAGGCCAGATCCTCCCGGCTGGGATCCGTTCTTCCCCCCGGATGGTTGTGTACCAGTATTACTCCTGCCGCGCTGTGAGCGATGACCTTTTCCACCAGGTTTCTCGGGTGGACCTGGGTACGGTTCACCGTTCCGTATTCAAGATCAACTTCGGCCAGAAGGGTGTTGGAAGAGTTGAGAAGGATGGCACTGAATCGTTCTCTTCTCTGGGAGCCAAGCCTTTTCTTCAGATACTCTGCGACCTCATCGGGGCCGGTTATCTTTACTTTGTCTTCAGGGGCTACTGCCATGGCGCTCAACTGGTGAAAGAGAGAGATAAGGATTGCAGTTGATTCACCTATGTTTTTCACCAGCATGAGATTTGAAGGAGGTTGCTCAAGGATGTTCTTCAGGCTTCCGAATTTGTCCATGAGATCTTCTGAGAGCCTTCGCATATCCTTACGAGGTGCTGCATAGGTAAGAAGCAGTTCAAGAGCTTCACGATCAGTGAAGCCCTTGATACCAGCTCTTAGAAAACGCTGTCTCAGCCGTTCTCTGTGACCTTCCATTACTTCTCCAGGTAAACAGTGGTGGACGGGAAGGCGAAATCGAGACCAAGTTCCTCAACAACCCGCATGATCTTCAAGTTGAGATCCTGCCTGCTCTGGAGAAATTTCGAATAATCTGTGGTTCTTATGAAGAAAAGCATTTCAACGTTCAGCGAAGAGTCACCGAAGGTTGTGAAATGGATGTTTGATCCATTGTGCTCTGCCATTTCATCCTCTTCCAGCATTTTTCTGAGAGATGTTACCAGTTCCTGCATCTTAGCAGCTGTAGCATCGTAGGTTATTCCGATTGTTATTGTGCATCTGCGCATGGGTCTTTTGGAGAGATTGTCTATGGTGGAGTCAACGATTTCCTTGTTGGGTATGGTCACCAGAGTTTTCCCAACAGTTCTAATCCTTGTGGATCGTAGTCCCACTTCTTCAATGGTACCACTCACCCCGCCGACCTGAACGAAGTCACCCACCATGAACGGGCGATCAAGGAAGAGTGCAATGGATGCGAAAATGCCTGCAATAGAGTCCTGAGCCGCAAATGCAAAAGCCAGTCCTCCGATACCCAGACCGGCGATGATACCGGAAACAGGGTAGTTCTTGAGCTGCATGAAGAAAACAATACCAATGGCGGTAAGTGCGAATTTCGCTAGTTTTCTAAGAACTGGAATTAGCTGGTCATCAAGCTGTGACTCTGTTTCATCCGCCAGAGAACCCATCTGCAGTGCAACATCATCTATCACAACGAACAGTATTCTGATAACGGTAAACGTCAGTAGAACTTGAATAATGTTCAGAGCAACAAGGTTCACCGTGCCATGAATGTTGAGCAGTAGCAGAGAAAAGTAAAAGCCTGTAAAAACAACCAGAAATGCCAGTGATCCGGCAAGTCCGTCCAGAAGAATAGTGAAGAAATTCTCTACTTTCTTTAGGGGCTTTTTAAGAGATGAGCTTACAATCTTTCTCAGCAGCAGAGATAGAAGAATACCAAGGATGAAAGCAGCAATCCTGCCCAGTGGTATCGAACCTGCCGTATAATCCAGCATGGTCTTAATAAAATCCATTATAATTCCTTTCATTCTTTGTGTTATGACTGCAATTTTGCTTAGTTTTTGACTTGCTGTCAATAGGAGCAACAGTCACAGATTATTTCGCCTGCTTGATACTGGTTGACGAAAGTGTTTTTGTTGGGCATTATCGCTTTCACAACTGATCATGGGAGGTCTTTTGAACCCTAAGCTTGAAAAGTACGGTAACTGGTTTCTGCAACTTGCATTAGCCCTTCTTGTGTTCTTTGGTTTTCTCAGACCATACGTTATTGAGGCTTACCGAATTCCCACTCCAAGTATGTCACCTACACTTCCTGTTGGTGATCACCTGCTGGTGCTCAAGTCGGAAAATGGTCAACAGATCCCATTTTCTGATCGGATGCAGCCTCTTTTACACAATTTCCGCGGTGAAAGAAGATGGCTTCTCATGCCGGCCACAGGATCTGTTGAGCTGGGTGAAAGCATTGTTTTCAGGTATCCCGTGGATGAGGAAGTTACATTTATAAAGAGAGTTGTAGCTATGGAGGGCGATTCTGTACGAGTGTTTAATGACACTCTTTATGTGAACGGAGAGCCATCTCCATACGCCACTGCACACCAGGACTGGCTTAATCCCAGCGTCATTGATGAACAGTGGCCTGATTGTCTGCCTTACCTTGAATCGAATTATGGGATTGCTGATCTGGCATTTAATGAGATCGCCTCAAATGTGGTTATGGACAACGGTGGTAATCCTGTGTACATTGTCCCCCCGGGAAATGTTTTTATGATGGGTGATAACCGTGATCACTCCAGTGACAGCAGAATCTGGGGTCCCATGGATCTTGAACTGGTCAAGGGGCAGGCAGTTGTTACTTACTGGTCGTGGCAGCCTGGAAGCGGGCTCCCGAAAATCGACAGAATTGCGAGGCTTGTTCGCTGATATGGTGATATCGTTACCTTACAGCAGTTGTTTCTTTGAGAATGTTCCGCTGATGTTCCTTAACCTGGATAACCTGGTCAAGGGTGGAGCGGTACTTCGTGACTTTAAGAAAGACTCTTACTGGGCGATTTCAGCCGGTGAAGAAGTGTTTGCCAGGATGATCTTCAGGCAGGGGAAACCATATTTTATTCATGGTGTGGAGAGTCTTAATTCGGCTTCTTTTGTAAATACAATTAAGAGAGACAAGAGAGAGCTCTTTCTCTCTCTTCATTTTCTTGAGCCGGGCTCTCTGGGACCTGTTATTAAATATCTTTGTGAGGAACCGGTACTCACGGAACTGGACAATTCCAGTGGTGAACTGGTTCAGCTTCTCAAATCCCTGAGCAAATCCGGTGAATCCGGAATGATCAGTCTTCACACTGAATCCGGGATTGCTTTGATACCTATCAGAAGTGGCAAGATATCCAAAGGTTTTCTCCCGGGTAGAACCATCAAAGGAAAGGCACTTGTCAGCTTTCTAAAATCTCCTGAAGGTTCTGGAATGGCCGAATTCATTGATGGAGAAGTGGCGGAACCATCAATCCTGGGAATTGGTGAGATCACTCTGATTCTTACAGCGGTGAATGCCTGGCTGGAGTCACTTGGCCCGGTATGGCCCCAGAGCAGAGCGATAGTTCCTGCCTATGTGGAGAAGATAAGATCCAGATATCCTTCTCTTGAACCTCTGGATTATTCACCGGAGGAGTTCCTTACCCTTGGTAGTTTCATCACAGACTCTTCAGATTTCCCCAAGGCTATTGCTCTTCTCATAAAATCCCTGTGCAAGAAACACCCATCTCCTGATACTGCACTGAAACTTTTTAAGCGAATCAACAAGGACAGAACCGTGGCTCTTAAGACCACTGGTTTACTGGATATTTTATAATTAACTCCTGGTTTCCAGGAATTGTTTTATGTGTGCACTTGAACCGATCAGCCAGAGAAGATCTCCCTCTTTGAGTACATCTTCCGGATTTGGGATTCTGTAGTCAAGTTCACCATTTTCCCTGACAGTGCCAAAGAAGGCTATGTTGATCTCGTAGGTTCTGCGGATGTCAAGATCTCTGATTCTTTTACCCAGCATGAGCTTTCCAGGCTCGGTGACTATCAGTTCCATGTCCGATCGAAGAGGTACAACTTCCTGAACTTTTGAGTATGTGATCTCTTTGGCTCTTGTGATCCCCTGCTCATGTTCCGGGCGATAAATTTTATCCGCCCCCACGGCTTCCAGGATCAATTCTTCTCTGTCATTGCTTGCCCGGCTGAATACGGTAACACCAAGATCTTTGAGAATCTTGGTTATTATCACGGTATTTCCAAAATTTTCGCCAATGGCCACTATTGCCAGATCAAGGTTTCCAACTCCGTATCCCTTTAGCTGTTTCTCATTAGTGCAGTCAAAGCATATCGCATTATAAACTTTGCTGGATATGTTGTTCACCAGTTCCTGCTTGATGTCAATTGCAATAACTTCTGCATCTTGTTCAACAAGCTCATTTGCAAGACTGCTGCCGAAAGTGCCCAGACCGATAACTGCTATCTTTTTGGGTGTCTTTTTCATTTTTTCCTACCCTATGGTTATTCTGGCTTCAGGGTAACTGTACAGTGAAGTCATTACTCTTGAAGTGGCTGCTGCCAGGGTTGCCGGTGCAATTCTTCCAATAAACATTGTAACAATGATAATCCATTTGCCTGCTGTGGAAAGAGACTCAGTTACTCCAGTGGAAAGACCAACGGTACCGAATGCACTCATGGACTCGAAAATATAATCCATGGAGGAGAAGGGATTCTCACTGCCTGTTTCCGTTATCAGAAGAAGGAAGCTGCTAAGTCCGAAGGTCGCCATTCCTATCAGCAGTATGGCGCCCGCTCTCTGCAGGTCGAAGTTGGGAATCTTTCTTCTCCATATCTCCGGTGATTTTCTTCGAAATATCAGGGATCTTAGAGAGAGAACAAGAAGGCCGATAGTGGTTGTTTTCACTCCTCCACCGGTGCCGCCGGGAGATGCACCAATGAACATGAATATCAGAAAGAACCATTTAACTGGAGAGATGAGAGTTGATGTTGGTATAGTATTGAATCCTGCAGTTCTGGTAGTTACTCCCTGAAGGTAGCTGTTGGCAAGCTTCTGCCAGATGCTTAGTCCACCCAGAGAATTGTTCCATTCAAGAGCAAGAAACAAACCAGTACCGAGGATTATGAGGACTGCAGTGATCATGAGTACAAATCTCACTTGAACCGGAAGAATCTGTTTTCTGCCGGTTTTTATTCTCATAAGCCAGTGTCTGCCCAATGTGGTGAGAAGCATGAATCCCAGTCCGCCGAGAACGATCAGTGAACCGATGATCAAGGAAGTTGATGGAGAGTCTATAAAACCCTCAAGATTGTTGCTGTTCAAACTGAAACCTGCATTACAGAATGCACTTATACTGTGAAAAACAGATTGCCAGACAGTGTCTGCTGTGCTCCATTGCAATGATTCAATGCCGGACCAGGTATTGTACAACAGGAGAGCCCCAACAGTTTCAATGATCAGTGTCCAGATAAGAATGGAAAGAAGAATGTGTTTTAGATCATTGGTGAATTCGCTATCCATGAGCCTTGACAGGTTCCTGGCACCTGCCAGACCCATCTGCTGACCGAAAGACATGGCGAAAAAGGCAGCAAATGTCATCAACCCCAACCCACCAACCTGGATAAGAATGAGGATGATCAGCTGACCGATGAATGTGAAATCTGTCGCTGTATCCATTACTATCAGACCTGTTACACAAGTGGCACTGGCAGAGGTAAAAAGTGCATCCACCGGAGATATGCCGGAGGTAGTGGCTCTGGGAGTTAGAAGAAGAGCAGCGCCCAGAAGAATGACCATTGTGAAACTGGAACCTAGAATCAGAGCAGGTGAAATATTACCTGCAAGTTTTATCAATCCACTGAATATCATAATGAATGCCATAGCAACCAGATAACCGTTTGCAACCTGAGAGATTGTCCATCCATGGATGTTTCCTGAAGTTTCACCACTGATTATCGCAGTTAGTCCTCCAGCGAGGAAAAACACGCTTAGTATTATCTGCCATGGTCTGCTCTTTATGTCATTCCAGCCTCTGGTGGAGCTCAGAATAGAGGCAAAAAGGGCAATTGCTTCAAGAAATAGGAGAGCTTGAAGGATATCGATCACAATGATATTGCTGAATCGGAACAGATATCTGAGAAGAATCAGCATGGTGACGGCTAGAATATTGGAAATGCTCAGTGGCCATTCAAGGAGCATTTTTTTCCAATCAGGTGTCTTCGCCAAAGTGTTTCCTCCCTGTTGCCCTTTCAAGCATATTTAAACATACAGATTTTGAACGGTAAGCCAAACAATAACAAAAAAGGAGACAAAGAATGGACACCTCTCTTTACCAGCGGTTTCTGGACCTCAGGCCACTTAATGTGATCAAGGCTCTTCCAGGAAGCAGATGCGCTCTTGTGAGCGGTCGTGATATCGCCAGGATTGCAGAAGCAAATAACGCAATTGTAATGGCCTGTAACATCAGAAATCCCCTGAGTGCCCTGGGAATACTCACCGCAGCAAAGAAAGCAGACAGTTTTGTATTGCTTGAGCTTGCAAAATCCGAGGCGACGTACACCGGTGTTAATTTTACCAATCTGCCCTCTTTAGCCATGAACTATTCCAGCCTTCTTGGAGACCATGTGGTTTATTCTCTACACATGGATCATTTCGCCATCAAATCACCTGAGGATCTCATGGGTGCGCTGAAGGTGGTTCCAAATGCCATTTCCATGGGCTGGACGTCAGTTGCCGTTGATGCTTCCCATAATCACGACTGGGAAAACCTTATGTACACCAGAGATCTTGCCATGCACATTCCTCCTTACATCGGTCTTGAAACAGAGGTTGGCGAGATAAAGGGAGCTGGTGTTCTAACCACAGTAGAAGAAGCAGACTACTACATTGGCGGATTAAACTCATGGGGAATTTTCCCGGATTTTCTAGCCATAAGCAATGGATCCAAGCATGGTACATATGATACATCTGCAGGTGAGAATGAGGGTATTGATCTGAAACGCACCAGAGCCATAGCAGATGTAATTGCAAAGTATGGGGTGACAATTGCCCAACATGGCATCAGCGGAACCCCTCTTGATAAGGTGGGACATTTCAGGGATTACGGTATAAACAAGGGTAATGTTGGAACTCTCTGGCAGAATATCCTTTTTGGTCTTGAAATGGATCCGGAGAGTGGTAATGCTGTAATGGATAACGGAAGCTATGTGAAGAGGGGAGATAAGGGTATTCCCATGGAGCTCTGGAATAGAATGGTCAAGGCTGCTGATGCAAAGGGCTGGGCTCGGAATTCCGGTAACTACAAGAAACTTAACCTTTCTTTCCACTCTGAGATAATGGCTCTGCCCGGTGAGTATCGAAAGAGAATTCTGGATGAAACGGAAAAATGGGCTCTCAGATTCTTTGAAGCATTTGGTTCCGTGGGATTGGGTTCCGAAGTTATAAAGACTATTGTTGACAGAGGAGACTGGAACTCCACACCGGAAAGAGAGATAGTTGCCCGCAGAGGCTGTTCCACCCTTGGGAATGCTCCCGACGGAGGAACTGCAGCAGACGATGGAAAGGACTACTCGGACTGAGCAAATGGATGAGACTATAGAAATTCTTAGCGGTGTCAGGCTTATCAATCCCCTGTCGGATTTTGATGACATTGTTGATATAGCCATTGACCGTCACAGTGTTAAATGGATCAGGAAAGCATCTGGTTCACCATCCGGACTGTGGCTGATTCCAGGCCTGGTGGATATGCATGTTCACCTGAGAACCCCCGGATACCAGGATGCCGAAACTCTTGAAACCGGTCTTCGAGCTGCAATTGCCGGTGGAGTAACATCTGTTGGAATGATGCCCAACACCACGCCTGCACTGGACTCTCTCACTCTTACGATGGAAGTCGCAGGCAGAGGAAATTCCCTGGGGCTGGCTGAGATAGAGCCAATTCCCTGTGTTACAGCAGGCCGCAGAGGAGAGCATTGTGTGGACTTTGAGGAGTTTGCCGAATCAGGCATTACCTGTTTCAGCGATGATGGAAGTCCCGTGGAAAGCAGCACGGCTCTTTCTGATGCTTTTCAGAGAATTGCTGCCTTCAACGGAGTTGTAATAGAGCATCCCGAGGTTACATCTCTTGCTGCTGGAGGGGCTGTTAATCTGGGATTGGCTTCTACCGAAACAGAAAGCCCGGGGATTCCGGAGAGTGCAGAATATCTGGATGTGAAAAGATGTATAGATATTCTTCGCAATTCGAACAATTCGGCCAGACTTCATCTTACTCATCTTTCCTCTCCTGAGAGCATTCGACTGGCTCATCAGGCTTCTCTGGAGGGGCTTAGAGTTACATGTGATGTTACCCCTCACCATCTTGCTCTGAACGAGGGAGAGGTTATTGCCCGTGGCCCGGTTGCAAAAATGAATCCTCCTCTTCGATCAGAGGAAAGCAGAAAGATGCTGGTTGGCATGGTCAGAGATGGTATGGTCAGTGCTGTGGCCAGCGACCATGCACCTCACCCTGCATGCCGTAAGAACTTACCACTATCCAGTGCTGCATTTGGAATAATAGGGCTGGAAACGCTGCTGCCGGTAACACTGAGCATTCTTGGTGGAGAGGCTGGAATGTATCCGATGGATATCATTCGTCTGCTTACCACAGCACCGGCAGAGATTCTCAGCAAGGAACCCCCGGAAATCGCTCCTGAAAAGAAATTGAATATGGTATTGTTTGACCCGGAACACAGGTGGACATACTCAAGTACCTTTTCCAGGTCAGCCAATTCTCCGTTTTTCGGGAGAAAGCTTACCGGCAAGGTACTCAGGGTCTGGTTCGGACGAGAGTTATACAGGGAGGGTGAATTTGTTTTTGTTTAAGCTTGCTATTCCCATTTTGTTACTTCTTACTTTTGGATGTGCTTACTACAATACATTCTACAACGCCAGATCCAGTTATGAAGAAGCTCTCGAGTATGCCAGGGAGCATCCTGATGATCCCGCGTCCCATGAAGAGACTCTTCTGGACGAAGCAGTCACAGGTGCAGGAAGGGTTCTTGCGCGGTATCCTGACAGCAGATGGGTGGATGATGCGCAGCTGCTTCTCGGTAATGCTCTGCTGTTGCGGGGGCAGAGATCACTTACGGGAAGTGGCACAAGTGATTTCCAGGAAGCCATGAGATCTTTTGCTTCTGTTATTGTCATGACTGATGACAGATCTCTTCTTGACAGAGCGAGGCTCGGGCAGGGGAAGGCTGCCATTGAGCTTGGACGGTTTAATGATGCTGCTTCTTCTCTGGTGGAAGTTTCAAATGGTAACCGTGAGAGACATGCACTGAGCAGACTCCTTCTGTGTAAGGCATATCTGGAATCTGACCGTCCCGAGCTGGCAGCTTCTGTGTATGACACGCTGATCCCCTCAGGTGGTGACAGCCTTCGAGCTGAATACTACATCACAGGCGGAGAAATCCTCACCGCTATGGGAATGCCAGACAGTGGTGCTGTTGTGTGTTTGCGTGCAACGTTAATAGAGGATAGGGGAGATGTTTTTTACAGGGCTCTGGTCACTGCTGCTGAATGCTACGTTGTGGCTGGTATGCCGGAGAAAGCTTCTCAGGAGCTAAACAGACTTTTGCTCGGATATCGTTCAGAAAGGGAAATGGCTGACATATCACTGCTTAAGGGTAGAGCTGATGAGCTTGCAGGTGCTATTGAAGGGGCTCTGACAGCATATCTTGATGCAGTGGAGCTTGACGGCTACAGGGAAACAGGTGCCGAAGCTCTTTACCGTCGTGCTGTTCTCCTGGAGCAGGAAGAGAGGTATGATGACGCTCTGCTTGCTCTGAGAGAATGTGCATCACGACCCGGTGATTTTATGTGGTTAAGGCTTGCTGAGAACAGAGAGAGAAATCTTACTCTTTATAAAACTTATTCAGACAGCGCAGGCACAGCGGGTGGAGTGACAAAACTGCACTACACTCTTCTGGCAGCTGAAAAAAGACTCGATCTTTATGGAATGGATTCTGAAGCTCGTGAGGGTTTTCTTGAGGTAGCAAACTCAGATCACATTCTTTTTGCTCCCATGGCTCAGGTTTTCCTGGTTGACAATGGTGGAGTACCTGACGATTCAATTGAGATTGTTTTGCTATCCGTGTTGAACAGAATACCCCAGAGCGATCTTGCTGGAAAGATCGAGGAGCGGCTTGGCCTTCCTCCCGGGAACCATGCTGCATCAAGACCTTCAGCATTGCTGGAAAGAGCCTGGGTGAGGATTGATAATCAAAATTGGGAGTCCGCATGGTCAAGTCTAAATGACCTGCTGGAATCTCCGTTTAGCTATGAAGTAAGAGCTGAAACATTATGGGCAGCCTACGTTGCCTCAGAGGCAGCAAGGATGGACGGGAGCATTGTTAACGGATATCTCAAGGAGTTGACAGATAACTACCCGGAGACCCCACAGGGCAGAGAAGCCGCACTGAGACGAGCAGTCGGGCTTGAGGAAGAAGAGCCGGAAGATGAAGAGGAGTAGATCTTGACAGCAATTCGAGATTATGAATGTGCAGTGAAACACAGTGAAGAGGTACTTCCAGGGGTAATGAAAGTTGTTTTTGATTGTCCGGAAATGTCATCTGTTGCACTGCCGGGGCAATTCGTTCAGATAGAACCTTCGCCTGACACTTTTCCTGTTACAAGAAGACCGATCACTATAAATTGTCTGACAGACAGCGGATTTGAGTTATTGTTTGATGTGATCGGCAGGGGTACTGAACTCATGGCTCGCATGAAACAGGGGGATAGAGTCAGAGTACTAGGTCCTCTGGGGAACGGTTGGGTGGTTGATCCAGGATCGAAGTGGCTTCTTATTGGCGGAGGTCTTGGTGCTGCTGGTTTTCAGTTTCTTATGGATTCAGTCGAGTCCTCCCGGGTACTCATTGGTGCTTCAACCTCAGACAGAGTGATATCACTGCCGGCTTCTCATGTTGTAACGGAGGATGGTTCTGAAGGTGGGCAGGGGCTGGTAACAGCTTTGATCTCGGATGAACTTCTTGGTGGAGCAGATTCAATTGCAGTCTGCGGTCCTGTTGCAATGATGGAAGCGGTATGGAACAGTATTCCCGAAAAATACAGAGACAGAGTTCAGATTTCCACTGAGAGCCGCATGGGATGCGGCTGGGGAGTTTGCGATGGCTGTTCGATTCCCATGTCTGGAGGCGGTTACAAAAAGTGCTGCAAGGAAGGCCCTGTTTTCAGCGGTATTGAGATTGACTGGGAAGCATGGAAGGAGGCAGGACTATGACTTTTTCTTTCCCACCTGCAATAAAACGCAGATTCTGGGGCCAGGTCTTTGAGTCACCTGTGATGCTTGCTTCGGGAACTGCCGGGTTCGGCCACGAGCTTCTTGATCTGAATTGTCTTTCCGGAGTTGGGGCAGTTGTTTCAAAGGCCGTTACTTTTAAGCCCCGGGCTGGCAACCCACCCCCAAGGTTGTTTGAAACTTCCTTTGGCCTTCTTAATTCAATCGGTCTTGCAAATCCAGGTGTTCATCATGTTCTTCAGCATATTCTTCCGATCGCTGCGGATCTGCCTTGTCCTCTTCTCATAAATGTAGCAGGAGAGTCTGTATCAGAATTTGCCGACGTGGTGCGCATATTGGAAAGCTCCAGTGTTCATCTTGGTTACGAGATCAATGTGTCCTGCCCGAATGTCGCCGAAGGCGGCGCGGCATTTGGCGTTGATCCAGATGTTGTTTTTAGAGTTGCTCAAGGTGTTTCAAATGCTACCGATCGACCTTTCTCAGTGAAGCTGACCCCTAATGGTGGAGATATTGTGCAGTCGGCAGAAGCTGCCGTTCAGGGAGGAGCTTCTGCAATAACAGTATGCAACACCTTCCTGGGGATGCATATTGATTGGAGAACGGGGAGATCTGTTATAAAAAGAAGAGTCGCGGGTTATACATCTCCGGCTCTGCTGCCTCTGGTGGTAGCAAAGGTGTGGCAGGTATCCAATGCGATCTCAGTTCCTGTGATCAGCTCCGGTGGTGTTTCCTGCGGTGAAGATGTGCTTCAGCTTCTTGCAGCTGGCGCAGACATGGTTCAGGTTGGAACCCGTCTTATGAGGAGACCGTTCGCTGCGGCAGAGCTCATGGATGAGATGAAGAAATTGACAGGTGAATGAAGAAGATCATCGCAATTTCTCTGATTTCTCTCATGGTTTCCGGATGCGGGCTGGTGTCATCACCGGTCTATCTGCATCATGGTGTATCTGCCGGTTCGGTTGTTATAAACGGCCTCGAATTGCGTGGAACGGCTTCCTGGTACGGAATACCTTTTCATGGCAGGCAGACCGCCAATGGGGAGACCTATGATATGAACGGTCTGACCTGCGCTCACAGGACACTGCCATTCGGTACTATTCTTCTTGTTACGAATTTAGGAAACACAAAGTCCGTCACAGTAAGGGTTACTGACAGAGGCCCTTTCATTTCAGGACGTATTGTAGATCTTTCCAGAGGGGCAGCCGCCGCTCTGGATATGCTTGATACAGGCACAGCCCTGGTATCTTTGAAGGTGGTTGGAAATGAGTGATGTTCGAATTTATGTAGCTCTTACCAGTGATTGTCGCAGTAACGCCATGAAGATGCTTGAACCCCTCCGGGGGATTCATGTGGGAGTTAAAATTGGTCTCGAATTGTTTGTAAAAGAAGGTCCGGGAATTGTTGAACAGATTAGAAATGCCGGGTTTCCAGTGTTTCTTGACCTCAAGTTTCATGACATCCCCTATACTGTAGCAGGTGCAGTGAGATCTGCATGCCTCCTTGAACCAGATGTGATCAATATCCATGCTTCAGGGGGAAGGAACATGATGGAGGCTGCAGA
>JAOZRM010000382.1 GCA_029940175.1 Candidatus Sabulitectum sp.
TTTTCAGGAGGTTAAAGAAATCGTGAAGTACATGTCAGAAAGCCAGGAGAGAAAGCATGAGGATGTATGCCACAGAACCATGACGGAAGCTCTTGGAGAGTATATGTTCAAACTGATAGAATGGTTTGATGAAGTATCTGAGGATAAGGCAGATTTCAAGAGTAGATGCATGTCGACTCTCAAGGGTATGGAAGAGTACGCCGCTGCCTGTAGAAGAAATGGAGTATTCAAGTAATTTCTAATCTTCCTATTCATTCGGCGGAACCGGATTTTGTGTATGTGTAGCTCTCCGGATTTCCACCCCGAGTCACTGATTGGTTTCAACGAGGTTCTGAAGAACCTCTTGGCTGCCGGGGTTGAGTCAACTTCCTGTGAATTAATCAGGTGTTTGAGTGAAGCATATAAGACCATAGGTGTTTCAGGTAGCATTACTCTTTGGGAATGGCTTGATTACTGGCGGGCAATTGCAGGAAATATTGCTCTTTGCTCCACTGCTGCAGAAGCTGAAGAGCTGATACTCATAACTGGAGCGGGCTGGGAGCCGGGTTCCATTGTGTCCAGTCAGGCTGCTGAGCTTTTGGCATCCAGTGAAATCAGAAAGGTTGATTTCTTTCCTCCCCTCAAGTTTGTTAGAAGGGGAGGGTTCTTTCTGAAAACCTTTCCAATTGAAAAACATGATTGGAATAGGGTGTTACCTCTCTTGAATAGGAGAGTACTCTGGAGTTACAATAATACCCTGGAAGCATGGGATCTGAGTTCTGTTCCATTTCTTATTTCATCTGTATCCTATGATGACAATTTCTTCGTTGAAGTCTCTCCCAGTGGTCGGCAGGGTTTCCTGTGCTTTTCTGACAGAATAGTTTTTCTTGACTTGCCGGATCTGATCCCCCGGAAGGTGTTTGACACAATCGGTTTCATGTATCACTGCGCCTGGCTGGAAAACGGAGAACTTGCATTGTTTTTTAACGGGGCGAACGGCAAGTCGTTTGAAATGCTTGTTTTCTCAATTCCTGACTGGTCCTTACTCTGGCGAAAGAAAAAAACCACAAACGGATTTGTAAGAGAATTATACAATGACAGGTTTCTGCACAGGAGTATTGATTCTTACGAGAAAGGCGGCTTCTGCGTAACAGTGATCGATATTCCCAAGCGAAAGACAATTTGTGTTACCGTGGATGAAGGAGAATTCTGGCGAGTATTAGATCATGACGAAGATGGATTCGTAATGATCGGGTTTTCCGAAGACGAACTTTTGCTGAAAAACTCTCGAGGCGATGAAGTGGTGCTTCTTGATTCCGTTCCGGAGGAAGACTTTGCTTCTGGTTACTGGAGT
>JAOZRM010000221.1 GCA_029940175.1 Candidatus Sabulitectum sp.
CTATGAGGTCTGGATTCCACTTCGTCAGGAGATCTCTAAAAAAATCACTCTTAACGTCTCCGGTGTAACATGGCACACCGAACGTGAGAGCCGATTCAATGATAACACGCTCATATTCTTCCTGCTGTTCAGGGTCATAGTAGCGCCAGATTCTTCTTTTCTTTGAAATTTTCGCATCTCTGTCAGTTGGATCATCAGTGACAAGCCCGACAATGTTCAGTTTTCCCGGAAGTCTTCTTTCCGCAAGCTTCAGTGTTTCAAAAGCCAGGATGCCCAGAGTCCAGGAACAGATTGCCAATACTTTAAGGCCTTCTGCATTCTTGTTCTCAGTCTCGTCCTCTGCAGGCAGGATCATTTCTCCCCATCTTACACCATCCGGTATATTGATCTTTCTACCGGGGTTGTGCTCTTCGATGGCTGATAGCAACTCCTGCCGTTTTGAAACATCCTTCATGTTATTTCACCACTCCTTTCATTACTACAAGATGATCCTGCATTTGCACCAGTGGTTTTTTGCTTGTCCAGAAATTGTGGTAGATGTATCCGGTTATCTCTTCTTTCTGTTCCAGTGTGTATTTGTGTACATTGGGATAGAGAAGGATCATCCAGACCACTGACATGAATTTCTCAAAATCGTCTATCCAGAATTTTACCTTATGGGTTTTT
The DNA here is from genome assembly GCA_029940175.1 of Candidatus Sabulitectum sp. GTDB lineage: Bacteria > Fermentibacterota > Fermentibacteria > Fermentibacterales > JCC-6 > Sabulitectum. The sequence continues at coordinate 667 of JAOZRM010000221.1, forward strand.
CTTATGAATTTTGCCCTGCTGAAAGCTTTGTTCTTTTCCAGATCAGTACCGAAGAGTTTTAGATCCTGCTCGTTATGGCAATCGAAAAACTTGCCTGCAAAGTGATTGTAGAGCCAGGTTGTGGAGGAATGGTCCTGGCTTTTTGAAGACATCATTACCGCATGGATGGCTCCTCTGCGAGCAAGGATCTTCTTGTAGAGACTACTAAACAGATCAGCCCATACTTTTTCTTCACAGTAGTAGAGAGAATGATGAAGGGTTATAAGATCCTGTTTCTTTCCATTAAGGCTGTTCCTGAAGAACTGTTCTGCATCTGTTTGCTTGATAAGAACTTTGGTGTAGTCTGCCTGAATGGTTGAAACGTTCTTTATGCTTCTCTGCTCAGCATACTTTCTTAAGATCTCCAGAGGAACGCTATCCACGTCAAGAAGGTTAACTCCTGATTGAAAGGCAGCTTTCAGTATTTTGAACTGAGGCTCTGACCCTGACCCTATGGAAAGAACCTGAAGCTTCTTTTCAAGAGGCAGAGCCTTGATCATGACTCTGATCACCTGCATAAGCTCTATGCCTATATCCGTCTTGTCCCCACTGTACCGTGACCAGATCAGATCCTCGTCATACATATCGGAATCTCCGGCCCTTATACCCTTTTCAATCAGTTCTCTTTCAGTAATGTCCTTCTCCAGTTCGTTATCTCAGGATCACCAGTTTTCTTGAAGTTTCAGTTTCCGCGGAGAATCTAAGGAAGTAAACACCAGGAGCGAGATCGGAAACATTCAGGTTAACCGTAGAGTTAACTGGAGATGCTCCGTTGATTTCACTAACCATTCTTCCACAGATATCGTACATTCCCAGTGTCCAGTCTCTCTGAATTTCCGAAAATAGATGAACGCTGACAGTCTCGTGTGAAGGATTGGGAAAGGGAGCACCCATGGGTACAACAATTTCGGGTGAACCACCTGAAGTTCCTGCAGATCCTGTGTATGCTCCTTCTATTGTGATATCATCAATATAGAAGCCTGTGCCTGTATCGCCGTCATTGTCTGTTTTGAATCTGAATTCGATCTGAACACTTGTTCCTGCTTCAAATACCGACAAATCATATGAGTATGGAACCCAGCCTGTGCCGGTACCCTTGCCTGTAGTCCTGCCCAATGCCCCGCCGGACCCTATAAAATCCAGGGTGTCTGCAGAACCTGCGGTCAGGTCGTGGACGATGATGTAAATACCGTCACTTCCATAGATGGCAACATCGAATGTGGTCCAGAACTCAAGGGAAGCATCAGGTGCCAGGATCAGCTCCGGTGATATCAATCCACAGTCCATATTGTTTATGTAGCCGTTTGCTTGACCGCAGTACCATGAGTGACTTGGTGAATGGCTGCTGGAATCTGTGATGTTCCACAGGTCATTTGTTCCGGAGTGGGTCCACCCTGCATCTCCGGACTCCACATCATTTGAAATTCCGGTTTCACCAACAGTAAGCCTCAGAGTATCCTCTGTTGCATATCCGGTTGTTTCTGAGGCAATGTCAAAATGAAACCAGGGGAATGATGGAGAAGGAGCACCTGTTGAAAGTTCACATATGAATGAGAGTGTTCGTATGCTGTCTTCAGGAATCGAATCAACCCAGGTAGAATCTTCAGGCCACGATACCCATGAAGGATACTCGGTCATCAGCACACTTACACCGGTGGCTGTTAACAGCCCGAGATTTGCAATGTTCACATCAAGTTCAAAGGTCTCTCCCGGTTCTGGAATTCCGTTGCCGTTTCCACCAGAAGCGTCATTAACAGAATAGGTTGTGAAGTAGAGCCCGGGAGCATAAACCAGAAGAGGAATTGAGAGTTCCCAGTTGCCCTGACTGGATTCGATCTGACCGTGAAGAGTTACAACTGAACCGGTTTCAGCGGAAGGGTTCACTGTAAGCGCCAGCATAGGAGAACCTGTTGACTCAGTGCCCGCTGTGATCGCCCCGAAAGCACTTGAATTCTGCGTAAGAGTTCCAGGACCGCTTACGGAAGTGATATTGATAACAACATCAGTGAGATTCTCATTACCCTGATTCAGCAGTGTTATGCCAAGGTCTGCAGAACATCCAGGTGACAAATGTCCCAGGCTGGCTGTGTCATTTACAAGCAGTTGCGAGATCACAGGATCCGGTCCGGATGACTGATCGACTGTAACCGTTGTTCTTCTAACTTCCGGGCCGGTAACGGTGAGTGTAATGCTTCCTGTAACAGTCTCGGTGAAGATGAAATCTGTTTGCCCTGTGGCATCCAGCTCAACCACACTCCAGAAGTTTCCTTCATCGTGAACACAAACGGTTAAACCTTCCGGGTCAATTCCTGTGATCTGTACCGGGAAGATAGATGTATTGACAGTAACTACCTCCGGACAGAGTACTTCTATTTCCACCGGGGTGTTGCGGTAGGGTCTGAAAGAGGGATCACCAAGCAGGTTAACATCGTACTGATGCCACCTGTATACATTCTCCCACTGGCTGTAAGGAATGAAATACTCTTTGGTATGAGCCAGCAGCTCTCCTGCTGTGAGAGACCAGTCACTGTAAAGGTAATCAAAGAAAAGATGATCCAGTGCATCAGAATAGCCGTAAAGAGGATTGCCGGGAGAACCCCAACCGTAGCTGGAGTTGCCGATGTAGGTCACGCATCCTCCATTAACATTTGTTATGAAATGCTCGGCAATAGCATCGAAGTCGAATGCTGCACTCCAGCAGCCGATGGAGTACATCACTGAAGTGAACCTTCCGTCGGAATTGATCGCATTCACATCATCTATGTACATGTAGTCATCACCCACACCAATACAACTGTACCAGGCATGTCCATCATGATTGATAAAATTCTGCCCCGCGTTCATAGCTATCATTGTGTTGTAAAGATTTTCATTGCCCAGGGCTTTATAGAGTTTTGTTATGTTGAGAAAGGCAGGAAGGAAGTGTTCGCCGATGTAATCCTTGCTCTCACCGGAGTTGGTGTACGGGTTAGTCCATAGAACCTCTGCCAGGAAGAGAACACTCTGGTAGAAGTCTTCACGGAAGCACTCTTCGTATGCACTGATGTTGTTAACAAAGATCTGAGCTTCGGTAATGTTCTCAACTGTTGCCCTGCCCACAAAGATGTCAGGATGCAGATCGACATTATCGGCTACTTCACCGAAGATGTCATTCATGTTGGCATCCCAGGTTCCATCCAGATCGGAGAAGTAAAGATCACAGGGCAGATCATCTTCTCTGGGATGAATGTCACCTTCGCAGACCATGGCAAATGCAAGTCTGTACGGTACCAGATCAGTGTCTCCTCCAAGAAGAAGAAAATCAAGGCCATTGGCTGCATAGTAATCTTTCACGAAGTTGCGAAGTTTTTCAGCATTGTCTCTTCCGGAAGAAGCGGCATATACATCATCCATTGTTACTACTTCGGTAAGTATTCCCTGGTCTGTTCGACGATCAGCAAGCAGCTGGAATGTTGCTTCCAGCGAAGAGTCTGTGACGATAAGCATTCTTCTGAAATCCTCATCCTTTCCTCCACTGCCGACCGGTCTTTCAAGGAGTGCTTCAGTCTCAAGTCTGATCTCAAGTGAAACCAGTTTCTGAAGCTCTCCTGTAGCGGGGTTCCATCTCAGTGGAGATACAAGAAACTTCGCTTCTGGAACGGCATTCCTGAATCCTGTTCCGGTGAGTTGTACCGGTTCCGCAGGCCAGAAACTGTTGGAAGAGTAAACTTCCTCAACTGCCTGAACAGATACCACTTCAGCCTCAAGTGTGAGAGGAGTTGGTGCAGCAAGAGGAGGAATTGTAATGTCCTCTGCAATGGTTTCCCATGTTGCAGTGGATGTTACAGATGCTGCTCTCTCCCCGGCAGGAAGAAGAACAGACCATGGCAGTTCTGGAAGTGATGGAAAGCCTTCTTCGGTGCCCGGGTATGCCCCTGGCAGTTGCGGGACCATTCCAGCTGAGGTTGCGTGCATCTGGATGATTCCAAGCATTTCAGCAGGAAGTTCTCCGGTAACTGTTGTGGAATAGGCTGCCATGGAAAAGATCAACGCA
>JAOZRM010000222.1:0-1746 GCA_029940175.1 Candidatus Sabulitectum sp.
TACTTTATCTCTGAGGAAGAGCGTGAGGCTATGGGTATACAGATCGGTGAAGTGATCTTCAACAAAGCTCTGAGAGCTTCCAAAGATGGCCGGGAGATGATGAAAAAGGGCATCAGAGCCATATTTGCCGAGAGTTCACAAAAGCGTTAGGAAAAGCAGAAACTACTGGAATCCGGAGGTGAGATTCTCATGATACAGAACTGGAATTCGCGATTCTCGGACAATATCAAGGTGTACGGAGGGTACTCCATCGGCAAACTCTTTGATCTTCTCAAAGATCCGGAGATAATTTCTCTTGCAGGAGGACTGCCGTCACCTGATATGTTCCTGGTTCACGAGATGAGGCTTGTCTCCGGAAGAATTCTTGAAGAAAACATAGAAAAGATCATGCAGTACACTGCGATCAGGGGAGAACAGATTCTTCTTGATGCCATAGTGCAGTTTCTCGCAAGAGACAACATCAAGGTAACCGATGAGAACATCATGGTTACCTCTTCGGGGCAGCATGGACTTGATCTGGTTGGGCGTCTCTTTCTGAATCCCGGTGATATAGCAATTCTTGACCGGCCTACATTCGCAGGAGCAATTGTTGCTTTCCAGATGCAGCGTCCTGAGTTCGTTGGTGTGGATATACAGGAGGACGGTTCGGATATAGACGGATTCCGGTCAAAGATTGAAGATCTTGCGAAAGAGGGTAAAAAGCCCAAGTTCATCTATGTTATTCCCGATTTCCAGAATCCCTCTGGAATAACAATGAGCCTTAAAAAGAGAAAGGCTCTTCTTGATCTTAGCAGGGATCATGATATTCCAATTCTGGAAGACAGCCCATACAGGGATTTCAGGTACAACGGAGAGACCATACCTTCAATCTACTCGCTGGATCAGCAGCGGGGTGGAGGTCATGTAATTGGCCTGTATACTTTTTCCAAGCTGTTCTGTCCCGGTCTCAGGATCGGGTTCAACATCGGTCCACCGGATGTAATTGCCAAATTGACAAATATCAAAGAAGGCAACATTCTGAACACTCCCAAGTACAATCAGGATATGTGTGCTGCTTTCCTTACAGAGATGGGTATGGAGGAACACATACTGAAGTGCAGGAAGTACTACGGTGAAAAACTCGAGGTCTTCCTTAAAACTATGGAAGAGTATTTCCCAGAGGAAATGGGAGTTACATGGACCAGACCCGATGGCGGTCTTTTTCTCTGGGTAACTTTGCCTGAAGGTATAGATACCCACGAGTTGTTTTACGAAGCTATTAAGTACAAGGTTGCTTTCGTTCCCGGAGATGTTTTCTTCGGAGAGAACCCAAAACGAAACACCATGAGAATCAACTTTTCATTCGCCTCGAAAGAGCAACTGGAAGAAGCAGTAAAGAGACTATCTGGCTGCATCCGAAGCCAGCTGCCTTCTCTGAGCGGATGAGCATCAGTTAGGCTCGGTTATGGGAAATAATAAGTTACTTTTCAGGTCTACTAATGGAAAATCTCCAGCTGTATCTTTTGAACAGGCACTTCTGAAGGGACTTGCTCCTGATGGTGGACTTTACATGCCGGATGAGATCCCCCGTTTTACTGCGGAGGAGATCCTCGAATTCTCACACATGGAATACCACGAAATAGCTCTGGCCGTCGGCAAAAAATTTCTTACAGGCGAGATTCCGGAGGAGGATCTGAAGCGTATCGTTATGGACGCTTATGACTACCGGATTCCCCTTGAGAAAGTGTGTGATAATCAGTTCGTTAT
>JAOZRM010000222.1:1756-4708 GCA_029940175.1 Candidatus Sabulitectum sp.
GGATCAGGGTCCAACCGCTTCTTTCAAAGATTTTGCAGCAAGAATGATGGGCAGACTCATGCAGTATTTCCTCAACAGGAACAAGGGAAAACTGCTGATCTTGACCGCCACGTCAGGTGATACAGGAAGTGCAATTGCAAACGCATTTTACGGGTTGGACAACGTGGAGGTTCTTGTGCTGTTTCCCGAGAAGGAAGTAACAGCCCGTCAGCGCAAGCAGATGACCACCCTTGGAAAGAATGTTTCCATTGTTGCCCTTGATGGGAAGTTTGATGATTGCCAGGCACTTGTGAAGCAGGCTTTTGGTGATTCCGACCTGGATTACCTGAATCTTTCCTCAGCCAACTCTATCAACATAGGCAGATTGATACCTCAGACAATGTACTACTTCTACTCTTTCGCACAACTCAGATCAGGTGATCTTGATGAGCAGGTTGTTTTTTCGGTGCCATCAGGAAACTTCGGAGATCTCTGCGGTGGACTTATTGCAAAGAACATGGGTCTGCCAGTGAAAAAGTTTGTGGTAGCAACCAATGAGAACGATGAGTACCCCAGATTCGTAAAGTCAGGCTTCTATGAGAAGCTGGTGCCTTCCCGGAACTGCATTTCCAGTGCAATGAACGTTGGTCATCCCAGCAACATCCCCAGACTAGTTCAGTTGTACGGTGGAAACATGGACGAGAATGGTGCAATAAGCAATGCACCTGATATGGATCTGATCAGGAAAGACATGTATGCTGTAAGCGTTAATGATGCAGATACTGAAGCAATGATAAACGATGCATACAAGAAGCATGGTCTTCTTCTTGAACCTCATGGATCTGTTGGCTGGGCCGGTTTACAGGCATACCTCCAGGATGAGGATGTTAACAAAGAACAGCTCTGTATTTCTCTTGAAACAGCCCATCCTGCTAAATTTCCCGAGAAGATCAGGGAAATTCTCTCCTTTGACCCGGAGTTACCTCCCAGTCTTCAGGGGCTTGAAGAGAAAGAAGAATCCTACCAGCATCTTCCCACGGGCTATCAGGCGTTCAAGGAATTTCTTAAGAACAATTATAAATAGTTAATGTTAAGGGGGTATGTGGAAAACCGCATACCCCCGATAGTGTTCTTGTGCTAACTTGTTTTCAGTTACTTAATGATTGTGTGTTGCGCTCAGGTTCAGTGCGCCTACCAGTCTTCTCCATAGTATTTTTCCGCCAGAGGACCGGCAAGCTTTCTAATTTCATTTAAAGTTTTTTTGTCAAAATTCTTTTTCCAGACATCTGACAGCTTGCGGCTGTTTCTTCTCAGGAGATGAGCCTGCCCGTCAGAAGCATTAACAGGGTTATCTGAACCAGTTGACTCTCTGATCGTGTTCAGGGATTTCTCTGTGAAGGGAAGGTTCATGAACTTGTGAATTTCTCTGAATTTTTCTTCGGGATTTGCTGAAATATCCTCCAGCCTGACGATTTTCATGCCGGGATTACGGCGCTCAAAAACATCAAGAACAGAGTAGATGCACTGCCATAGAAGTGCTCCTCGTTGCCATGGCGTCATTGAGGTTGTGTCGTGTGGAGCCAATATTGCATTCAGGTATTCTTCCATTAAGGGAGTCTGCCCGGTTAGATTGGAGAAATCAAAATCCCAGCCAAGTCGTTTTGTGCTGGTGATGAAAGCAGCAGGATGCCTGAGAAGGACAAGAACATCCATTTCGAACTTCCGGTGAAACCACTCTGAAGATAAAGAAGCAAGCGGGTCTTTAAGAATCAAGCGTCTGGAGCCTGGCAGCCTTGTTGAAGCAAGATATTCGAGATAGTCTCTGCTGCCGAACATCTTTTTGGCGATTTTTCGGAGTAAATCGTCTTTCCGTCCTGATCTTTTCTTGAATTTTGCTTGACCGGAGATCAATTTCCGCACTATGTCTGCGTAATAACTTTCCTGCGGCATGCCCTCTGTTATGTACTGGTACCAGGCGTCAATGCCTTCCAGTCCAAAATCTGGATTAAAGGGCTCCTGTACATAACCGGTTCCCGGTGCAGCAGAGAGCATCTTCCCAACAAAAGTGGTTCCACTTCGATGTATACCGGTAACCAGGATGTGTCGATTCTGTGTGGACTCAGTATTCATTGATCAACCTGCCCATGGATTTACTGACAATCTTTGTACCTTGTTGTTTTTCCCTCAAAGACTAATAACATGTTGCAATATAGCAATAAAGACAAGATAGTTTTTCAAGCCCCGATAACTGAATTATTAACATGCTGCTATATAATGAGATGCATTTATGTTGTTCAGCTCTCGAATCAGCTTAACTGATTCAAAATATAAACACTGTACTCAATCCAGTATCAAGTCAGTTGTTTATTACAGACATAGAGCGAGGTGGACTCTAATCAAGGTACACACATCTCTCAGAGATGAATCCAAATGGAGAAGACAACCTGACCAAGTAGCAGCCTGCTGGAACAGAAGCAGCTGGAGCCCAGACTAAAGAATGCTCTACCTCTGAAACTGAACCACAGGGTAAACTCTCTACAAGTCTACCGGAAAGATCATAAATGGAAAGCTCAATCAGAGCAGCTTGAGGGATTGAACAGCTGATACTCAAACTTGCTGAAAAGGGATTGGGTGAAACATCAAGTGTAACTGATGGTGAAAACTCTTCAACCTCTATTCCAGTTTCTGGAGCATATCTGACCAGGTAGCCTTCATAACTACCTGAGTCTTTCCAGATGCCTCCTGCAATGTATCCACCTTCAGGAAGCTGAAGGCATGAATAGAAGTAGTCATCATTGCTTACTAAATTGTTGATGTTCCAGAGTTCATTACCCTCAGAATCAAAACGGACCAGCCATCCTTCCCTGTAGTCCACTGTGTTTCCACGCGAGTAAGGTTCAAGAAATGCTTCCCCTCCAGTAAATTCCTCATCATCCGGCTCATATTCAAAGTATCCGTCCCAACCGGAAAAAA
>JAOZRM010000049.1:0-2000 GCA_029940175.1 Candidatus Sabulitectum sp.
CGTGGGATTGCTCATCAGCAAAAATAAGAAGCGAAAGAATAATGAAACGAATGGCAATTCCCCTGGGATTTATCATTGCACTCTATGCTGCATCTGAATTGAAATTGTTCTAAAGGAGATAGAATGTATAAAAAAGAATTCATGGCGACTCTGAAACAGACAGCTGTAATTCTCAGCTTTCTGCTACTGATTCCAATTATACACTGGGTTAATGAAATGAGACTTTCCGGAGGTACTTCCTCTCTGGACACATACATGATGAATGGCGGTTTCTTGTGTTTCATACTGCTAATTGTAGGATTTGCATACATGATGTTCTCATCAGAAGACAAAGATGATGCACAGGAATATCTAAAAACACTTCCAATTTCAAAAACTGAGCTATTAAAAATAAAAATTCTTCCAAGGCTTTCTATTCTTCTTATTCCAACACTTGCGCTTTTTTCATGGGTAGCCCTTATGCCACGGGTAACTGTAATCGAAGTAGTATTTATGACAATAATACCAATACTGCTCACCATACTGACAGCTTTATGGTTAGGTTTTTTCCTGGGTTTATCTGATAGAAGGAATCCAATACTAATAGGTTCAATGACTCTGCTCGCTGCATATCCACTCTTTTTGGGATCTGGTCTTATGATCAGGGTTTCTCAATATATTCGTCATCAAACCCAGGCAGATATCCCAGTCTACTTGTACGCTCTTGCGCACTTTGTGATAATAATAATTCCTGTACTAATCACGCTGTATCTGCTGTTACCAATTTACAAATCATGGGATTGTACAGCCGGAAAAGTCAGAAGTCAGGCGATACTAAAAAGACTGGCCATCCCATCAATAGCAATTGTGGTACTTTTAGCAACCATGTTCAAAGGATAATCAAACTGATAAATAGACCAGAAATACTTAAACAAGGGAGTCAGGAATGCAAAAAGTTCAAGTAGCCATTCTCATAACAGCAGTTTTTGTAATTATTTATGGGTGTGCAGACAAACCAGTCGAAGAAGTAACTGTAATTGAAACAGCTCAGGAACTACCCTCCATTCCAGACTCGGTTGCCAGGTGGATTGACTGGGCGGAGGAAAGCGGAGAGGGTCTCTGGGAAGATGGCAGCCACAGGTTCATTCTGGAGAAATCAGTTGTTTACGGTGGGCAGGAAATACCACCGTTCTTCAATGTGGAAGGGTTCGACTTCAGGGGTGATACACTGTTTGTAAGCGACCCCGCAGATCAGTCACTCGCTGCGGTTTCACTTACCTCCGGAGAACAGATATGGAAGGTCGGGGAACAAGGCGAGGGACCAGGGTATTTCAACGGCATCTGTGAGATTGCATCCGGGCCTTCCAGAATAGCTGTATGCGACATGGGCAACAGTAGAGTCACACTGCTGAATTACTCCGGCGAGTTCCTAACCAATATTCCAATTCAGTGCCCGTTTGATGTAATGTGGAAGGGCGATACTCTGTTTGTCCTCAGCCTCGCTGAAGGTAAACCATTGAACATGTATAATACGGATGGTGAATTTCTTGATTCCTTCGGTGAATTGCCTGAAGAGCTAAGTTACTTAGCCTATGCCAACAGACATCTTCACGGGGTAGTTTCTCCTGATGGTAGTATTCTTGTTATTTCCCGTTTTGTGAATGGAATATGGAGAATAGATCCAGCCACTAATTCAACAGAATTGTTCGGAGATGTTTCCTTCCCTCAAGGAGAAATGGTTAATGACCTGGCAAGTGGCGGATTCATGGTTCTCTGCAGGGATATATTTGTCGGTCCTGATGGCATGGTGAATGTAATATTGCCTGTATTTGCACAGGATGGCAGCAACCTGTTTGAGGGTGAAAAGGTGCAAGAAAAAACTACAGCAATTCACAGATATACATGGGATGCCAGGTACCTGGATAGTTGGATAATTGATGGAACCGTTGGTGAAATATTGATGCACAATCATACGCTCTATTCTGCAGACAGATACACAGATGGTGTTGTGATTGCCCATG
>JAOZRM010000049.1:2010-3181 GCA_029940175.1 Candidatus Sabulitectum sp.
AACGTCCTGAATAACCAGAACAGTATTCACTAAGCTAAGAACATGGCCACTGTTTCTGATTGATTCAGTTGTTATCTCATCCTATATTGCATGGTATTGATGTACTTCTGCTTGTATAATATCCATATTAGCGTCAATTACGCTGTCTAAGTCGTAGTCCATCTGTAATCCAAGCCAGAAACTCGCAGAATTACCAAAATACAGTGCAAGACGAAGGGCAGTATCTGCAGTAACACATCTCTTTCCATGCACAATTTCATTAATGCGACGAGGAGAAACTCCCAGTTCCTGTCCCAGCTTGTTCTGACTTATAGCAAGAGGGAGGAGAAACTCTTCCATTAGGATTTCTCCCGGGTGTAACGGGGTCATCTTTTTCATTTATCACCTCTAGTGATAGTCAACGATTTCAACATTGAAAGCATCACCTTGTTTCCAGATGAAACATATCCGCCATTGCTCGTTGATCCTAATACTATGCTGTCCCTTCCGTTTTCCTCCCAGCGTCTCAAGTCTATTGCCTGGAGGTATTCTTAAATCATCAACACTGGAACTCCTGTGAAGCATCCTCAACTTCCTGAAAGCAACCCTTTGGATTGAAGAGGGTAGCTTCCTTGAGTACTCCCTGTTGAATAGCTTTTCAGTTTCCTTACATTTGAAGCTTTGTATCATATGAGAATCTATAACGCATAACGTTATGCGTCAATCCTCCTGAGGAGAACAACAACCTTGACTTTGAACAATCATTGCCGCATCTACATTGTAGAAACGGAGATGAAAATGATAACAACTGTGAAAAAATGGGGAACAAGTCTGGCAATCAGAATTCCTAAAGTAATTGCTGAGGAGTTGCTCATTAAGAACAATGCAACAGTTGAACTTCATACTGATAATGGCACTCTTCTGGTTAAATCAGTTGAGATGGAGTATAGCCTGGATAGTCTTCTTGCAGAGGTAACTGATGAAAACCTTCACGAAGAAACAAGCACCGGAAAAAGCGTTGGACGAGGGAATGGTAACAACAACAATTGCTCCGGAGCAAGGTGATCTGGTCTGGATTTCCCTTGATCCACAGCAGACCATGAGCAGACTGGAAGAAGACCTGTACTGATTCTTTCTCCGCGAAAATACAATCAACGTGTGGGTCTGGTATTGATGTGCCCTGTTACCTCCA
>JAOZRM010000049.1:3191-17026 GCA_029940175.1 Candidatus Sabulitectum sp.
TGGATTAATGACTACCCCTTTGAGGTTCAATTGCCTGAAGGTTGTTTAATTGAAGGAGTTGTTCTTTCAGATCAGGTAAAGAGCCTTGACTGGCGAGCCCGGCAAGTCGAACTAATAGAAAACACACCCGATTCATTTGTCAGTGCTGTTCTTGGCAAGCTTAGAACACTGCTGTAGAGAGCACAACAGTAACTCGACCTGAATTGATCAACGAAATTCTAATATGGAAGATATTGCCTTGCAGACCGCTTCAATCTCATCTGCGCTGACTGTTTCTATTCTGGAATGAAACCTGTGTTTTGCCACAGCTCGTATCTGATCAATAATGGCAACTGCAGATTTATTCTGACAAGTCACGGGCAAGGTAATTGGAGGATGAGCTTGTGCAGCAGTTGACAGGGGAACAACCACAACAGTTTTTCTTAATCTGTTAAGAGTATTACTTGTAAGAACTAAGCAAGGGCGCGTCTTCTTAATCTCGGAACCCTGGGTTGGGTCAAGGCAAACCCACCATAAATCACCACGCTTGATGGCAAGGTGTTTCATTCCCCGATCTCATCATCAAATCCCTGCCACTCATCTATATCATTCTGCAAAGCAGTGTCTCGATTAGCAGCCATGCAAGCAGATGCTAAGAAATCTTCACGCTGAGCCAATTCGCGCTCAAGCAGTGAAGTAATCAGACGAGATCTCTGACGAGCAGGAACCGCAGCTTGAAATCTGCGAGCAATCGGATCAGGTATAGATATCGTTATTCTCATAATGCGTATTATGCTTTACGACTTACTACTTGTCAAGTTGTCTATTGAGAACTCATTAATCTACACATACACTACACGTGTAAGGATTGGAGATGTTCACAATGAGAAAGAAACTTACGTTAACTATCAATGAAGAAGTTTACTACGGCCTTCAAGAAATTATCGGGCGTGGTAAACTAGTCGGTTCGTTGAAGATCTTGTAAGGTCACATGTAGTTGACCGTGACCTTCATAGTGCTTATAAAAACATGGCTGCCTGTGAATTGCGAGAATCTGAAGCGCTCGAGTGGGCAGAAGCAACCTGTAAAGATGTTAATAATGAAGAGGGGTGAAATCTGGTAGGTCAATTTTTCACCATCGATTGGAGGAGAGATCAGGAAAAGCAGACCTGCCATCATTGTAAGCAACAATGCTGCTAACCAGTTTCTTAACAGAGTGCAGGTAATTCCACTGTCCAGTTCAACAGCAAAATTGTACCCGTCTGAAGCCTATATAACTTTTAACGGAATGCAATCAAAGGCAATGGCTGATCAGCTCACTACAGTTAGTAAGAAAATGATTACAAACCAAGCTGGTCAAATTTCTCATGATGAAATGTTTCTAGTGGGAAAGGCTATATCAACGCAACTGGATCTTTAGCTGTGTCTGAAATGGCTTTTGAATTCTCTATTCCAATTCCCCCAGGTTGATAGCTACAACTTCATTTCCTCTGCAAAATCAGAAATAGCTTGATTCTCCAGCTCTGAATAACTGGTTTTAGTTTTCTTGATCACTCTTGTGATGAGTCTTTCAAAGGGGTTCATTTTCTCCCAGTATATCTCCGAGCCAAACATCTTCTTTGAGGCTGCATGCCGGTGAAGTTCTTTTCCAAAGAGTTTTAAGTAATAAGTTCCTTTGGCGTTGCCTGAACAGATGAAAAGACCGAGATTCTTTGTAAGCAATTCTTCTTTGCCGGCTTTACAGAAAGCTGTCATCTCTTTCTGAATTTTCTCCATGTAAACAGATGCGCCAAGAACAACAGTGTCGTATGGAGTTAAAGAGAACTCAGGCTGTTCCGCAAGATTAACTGTTACTGTTTCCCGGGTTGCCTTTTCTTTCAGGATACCGGCGCATTTTTCAGCTGTACCATACTTTGTGGTAAAAAGAATAACCGTACTCATGGCAGCTCCTTTAACGATGTGGACCTATTGCACGGTAGTTATCCGGCGGCAGTGAATCCACAGCCATGTACCCCTCTGGTACTGAGCCAGTAAATTCATAGATGATTGTGTTACCTGACTGCGTTCTCCAAACCTCTGTGATGAATGGTGGAGGGTTAACTAAATCCCAGGAAGAACCATCAGGAGATCTTCGCCAGCAGCGGGAAAGCCACGGCCTGAGGGTGGGCAGATCTCTGTCTACAACCATATACTGCACATTGTGATCCTCAAGATAGGGCCAGAGAAGCATTTCGTAATCGTTGGGCCAGGCCAGGGTGGGCTTACGGTAGACCCAGTGAAACAACTCCACATTGGGATAGGTACAGACCCAGGCAGAGTCAGAGGCGTTCTCCCTTATCCAAACTGCTGCCTCTCTGGCTTCAATTGCTCTCGCTCTGCTGTCTGTCTGCATTACCTTGATGAACGGAGCAGCAAGGATAAGAATACACATCAGCGCTATCCAGTACAGAAGGAATCTTCCCTTCGGCCTTTGAATTGATTCCTTGAACCCCACAACTCCCATCCCCACAACGGCTGGTACGGCTATTGTAAGATACCTGCCAGAATGCTGATGAAGAATAAGCGCTGCAAGCACAGGACCGATAGTCAGCAGTGGTAGAAGCATTTTCCGTCTGGTCTTCAGGGAAAGAAGAGCGATCATTCCAGGCACCATGAAGATCACCAGAGTCGGCTGACCGAATATCTCTCCTCTGTGGGTATTGCCAAGAGTAAATGGTTCAGTGACCCGCAAGACACCTGCACCAAGATACTTCGCAACTGCAACCGGTCCTTGATTGCTCAACATGTCTGAAGGGGATGGTGCTGTTTCCCGCACACTCCAGGCAGACCAGTGATTCTCGTTAAGGAGAAACTGACCGTTCTGACTGTGAGTGGGGCTTCCGAATTCATTGATATTCCGTATAAGCCACGGTGATACAATGATCAAAGCAGTCACTCCGCAGAGAATAGCTTTCATCCATTTTTGTTTGCCGCCCTTGATGATTATCCACAAACCTATTGCAGGAACCATGAGTACACCCTGGGTTCTTGTCAGGTAGAGAACACCGGACATACCCCCAAGCAATACTGCTCTCTTCCAGGATATTTCTTTTTTGTCTGCTGTGATCAGAATCAGATAAAAAAGAGCAAGGTAAAGCATCAAACTGTCTGGCTGGGTAGAGAACCAGACAAATGGCGGGTCAACTGCAAGGTAGCCCAGCACCACAAGAGCAGCCTCTCTGCCGAATTGCTTCTTTGCCCAGTAAGCACAGAAAAACATAGCGAGAAGCCCGTGAAGCAGCACAACAAATTGAGCCTGTACCATTCCAATTCCTGCAATACGAAACACAGGCATAAGCGTAAGTGCCATTGCAGGCTGCCTGTTTGCTTCCGGTCTCAGAAACTCTTCTGATTGATCATAAAGTGTCCACTTCACGAAAGTGGTAAATCCCAGTCCCCTGTTTATGTTATCTGCAATAAGCATGTGAGAAGCCACACCGTCGCCTGCAGGGATAGGATTGCGAAGTATCACCCACCCTCTGACAAGGCCACCGGCAAGCAGAATCAGGATCGCGGCAAGAAGAAAAGATTTTTTGCTCATGTCTGGTAATTTACTTCATGCAGCTCGTTCAGGCAAAGCCTTGACTTGATGCACCGGTTGACGGTAGAAAATGATAGGAGGTTTGATGTGAAACTGAAAGTTGCCACCTGGAATGTGAATTCCGTAAGAGCAAGAATGCCGGTAATTACTACATGGCTCGAAAAGAAAAACCCGGACATTCTATGCATGCAGGAATTGAAAGCAACCGACGAACAATTTCCAGCCGAGGAATTCAGCGAACTGGGATATCGATCTGCTGTGAATGGACAGGTACGATGGAATGGAGTTGCCATAATTTCCAGATCACCTCTCTCCGATATCCAGACTGACCTGTCCGGCTTTCTTCCAGAACAGAGCAGAATGATCTCTGCAACAATAGCCGGTATCAGGCTTATCAATGTGTATGTACCTAATGGCGGTGATGTTGATCATCCAAAATTCCAGGAGAAACTCCGTTATTTCGAGATTTTGCGGGAATACGCCTTGAATTCTGCTGATCCTACTGTAATTCTGGGGGATTTCAATGTTGCTCCCTGTTCAATAGACACACATTCCCCCATAGAGCAGGAAGGCACTATATGCTACCATCCTCTGGAGAGAGAACAGATCAAACTGTTCGCAAAAGCTGGATTCAGCGATGTTTTCAGAAAATTTCAACCGGAAGATCAAGCATACAGCTGGTGGGACTACCGGGCTGCTTCTTTCAGACGAAATAGAGGCATGAGACTCGATCTAGTTCTGGCAAACAGCTCTGCGGGTGAAATGATAACAGATTGTCTGATCGACAGAGAGCCAAGAAGCTGGTTGAAACCCTCAGATCATACACCGGTAATATTTGATATTGAGATCGCGGAATAGAAATTACTTTGTGGTTGTATAAGAATTAATGGATTGATAACCGAAAGGAAGAAGAATGAAAAATGTATTGTTCGCGTTACTTATACTGGCTGCACTTGCCTGCAGTGACACCGATATTGAGAATACTGAGCGTGAACTTGCTCACATTCAGGTACACGAATGGGGAGTTCTTACCTGGAGTAACAGTACAGCTGTGCTCGCCTCTGTTCCGGGCACTCCTGCTCCGGAATCTGACATTCCCGGACTACCTTCAAATCACGGGGAAATGCTTCTCCGGGCTCCTGTACTCTACTTCCATGGGCCGGCATTCTCTGGAACGGTAACTGTAAAAACAAACAATGGATCTATTTTTGACATCTATCCTTCAGTAGCTGATGCTGATAAAGATCACAACCATGTCACCTGGGAAGTAGACCTCAATTATGCAGATATAGAGGAATACCCTAACTTTCACGGAATGGCTCCCGGAGAATGGAACTACGATCTCTGGCGTGACGTTTACGCTCTTAGTGTAAGCCGGGATGACGGGTGGAACGACAAGTTCCTCTATTACGAAACTGCTCCTGCAACAACAGACTTCCTCCCTTACAGACCCGGTATGGAATCTCTCTGTGACGAATACATGAGTGTAAAAGCTCTTGTTATTAGAAGACTTAATGATGGCATCTATTACTCCCATTGTACGCTGAGAGATGTTGTTTACGGTGGTGACATAGACTACGTTGATCTATCTTCGGACGATATACTGGGTGTACTCTATCACTGGTCTATAGATGTAATCAATTTTGATGAAGTTGATGCTCTGTGGAACACATGGTCCTCCTGGATTCTTAGAGAATATGTCTATGATCCGGGATATGAGGATGGTCTTGTTCTGTACATGATCCCAGAAGAATTAACTGAAAACCTCAGTACCATTTCTGTTATTCCTGAAGGCTCTGCTTACCCGGTGGACATTTCCCGTTACCTGCTCGTAGCAATGCCTTTGTAAAGGAGGAGACAATGCTTCCGCTTCTATTTCCCTTCATAGCAGATACTGTAATAGCTCCACTACCGGATTACACTGATCTTTTCGTTAACGAATGGGGTGTAGTTGTGTTCACTTCTGAAGGAACGACAATTGCAGGCGCTCCAGACGAAAATGGTAATGTGCGATTCGGGAGACAGGTCTTCGGAGAACTTCTTGTAGACGCTCCTGTTATCTGGATTCACGGTGCATTCTTTGAAGACGCAACGCTTACAGTAAAATCACTTCAAGGATATCTTACAACTCTTTTCCCCGAGCCGGATGCCACACTGGGTAACGAGAGACCATTAGTTGCCTCGTGGAACATTTCTGCTCCACCTCCTCTCCCCAGAAGAGAAAGACCCGAACTGGTAATTCCACCTGATACTCCTTTTGGCTGGGCCATGGGATTCTGGAGAGATGTACCCAGCCTTGATCTGTTCTCTGCAGGCACCGGTGAGTACATGTCCAACTTTCTTTACTACGAGGCGGGAATTCCGTACTGGGAACTGCCGGATGCCATCTATGAAGCCAAAATTCTTGCTGGATATTATGCTCCTGACGGCCTTCTGATAACAGCTGGCCATGATCCCCGGGTAGAACGGATTCAATTGATTCCCCTGCCTGACGGATCCGGTACACCAACCGGCATGACTGATCCGCTCTCTGATGACGATATCTCTGCGATAATCTGCGACTGGGCAGGCGGCAATCTGAAATCTGAGGAGATCACAGCCCTCTGGCAGACATGGAAGCCATTCTTCCAAACCCTGAGCATAGATGACGAGTATGCATTGGACAGGATAGGAAGCGATGAACAGTGGATACTCTTCCCCCTGCCATGGGATGTGGTGGAAGAGATCAGCACAATTCACCTGGAAGTGCATGATACTATTGACAGAAACATCACATACAACAGGCTTTTCCTTGGTCTGGTAAGGGTGTACTGATATGATAACATTACTTATTCTTCTTGCCGGGCTTCAAGTACACGAGTGGGGAGTAATCACCCAGACACCTCTTGCATTTGGCGGAGCCATCTCTGAATCTCCTCAGGAGCTGCCGTTACCAGACTATGAATTCGAGGAGAAGGCACCGGTAATCTACTTCCATGGAGATCCATGTACTGTTACAGTAAGAGTTTCCTTCCCGGGAATGGGATATGCAACCAGTGTACTTCCTGAGCCGGATGAAGGAGGAGAATATTCAACTTACATCGTCTGGAACAACCTTCAGCTAACTGATGAAGTACCTGAATCTGATCTGATCAATGGATGGGCACAAAGCGATGACATGGGTTATCCGGTTGAGTTCTGGAGAGAAGTCAACGCTCTTTGTGTAAGAACATATGACCGGTATGACCGATTCATTTACTATGGGTGTTCTCCTGGAAACCCGGGAGATCTGCCATTCATCAGTGAATCCGGTAATCAATCCTTCAGGATGCCATATGGAGAAATCCCCTGCCTGGTGCTGAGTCCCGCTGCTGGAAGACCTATGTTCGGCGTCTTCACACTGGGGGAGATACTTACTGACATACCAAAGGGACTTCAGTTCCTGGAGGAACCTGCACAGATAAAGAGAGAGCTGTGGCGGTGGGCGAATGGTGTTCTGAATGAAGATGAGTTTGACAGTTTCTGGAATACATGGGAAGCCCAGTTCCTTGAAGATTCTTCCACCGAGGTAATCATTCTATACCGTGTTCCCGAAGAGATAGTTGAGCAAATCTCATCCATAGAAATCATTCCTGACTCTCCAATGGAAGTTGAAGTTAACCGTTTCATTATTGCGGAGTTGCCATACAGAACGCAGTGACTTGTGTGTATTCATCTGCAGAGGAGCAGCTCTGTTCCTCTGCAATCCGATAAAGAACAAACCATGCATTCATCTTCTATGTTTAATATGTCTATTTACATTTCTAAATACAGTCATACGCTTGCTATCTCATGCTATTCTGTTACTGTGATTATTTATCTATTTTATTGCCTGCGATCTAAAATACAGTCAAGTAGCAATTCGCTAATTCCAGACTACTTTCGTAGGAATCCACAGACTTAACATACTACTGTGGTATGCATTTATGAGATCACATGCATAATCTGATAGGGATTTACCCTGGTCATATTTTTTATATATTCGCACTTCTGTTTGAGGATTTAGAGGTCACATTTTATAATCATTTAGCAGTTGGAGTTCTACATGAAAGCCTACGATGTAATCATAATAGGTGGTGGTCCATCAGGGATCATCACCGGAGTTACCGCGAAAAAACAAAACCCGGAAAGATCATTTCTAATCATCAAAGAGGAGGAAAAGGGGCTTGTCCCCTGTGGGATCCCCTATGTATTCCACGATCTGGATGATGTTTCACAGAACAAGATGGGACCTGCTCCGTTTGTGAAGGCCGGTGGAGAAGTTCTTGTTGATCGAGTCACAGGTATTGATATCAGCAACAAAACCATCAGCACCGAATCAGGCAATGAGATGTCCTACGGCAAGCTCATAATTGCAACAGGTTCTGTTCCTGTAGTACCAACATTTATTAAGGGTTACGATCTGGAGAATGTTGAAAGTATTCCAAAAAGCTACGACTACATTGCCGGTTTGAAGACCCGTATACTTTCCGCAACCAATGTTGTTGTTATAGGCGGCGGATTCATCGGAGCTGAAGTTGCCGAACAGATCGCGAAGATCCCGGGAAAAAATGTAACCATTGTTGAGATGGCCGATCACTGCCTCGGTCAGGCATTTTCCCCTGATTTTGCTGTTCTTGCTGATGAAAATTTGAAAAATATTGGTGTGAACGTTCTGACCGGGAACACCGTTGAGGAGCTTCTGGGAGATAACGGCAAAGTACATTCGGTGAAGCTGCAAAGCGGAGAAGTGATCAAGGCCGACATGGTTATTTCCGCAATAGGTTACAGACCCAACACAAACCTTGCAAAAACAGCGGGATTACAGCTTACCAGCAACGGCACTATAAGAGTAGACAGATTCATGCGAACCAGCATCGAAGATGTTTATGCAGTTGGTGACTGCTCTCAGACAATCGGTTTCATAACCGGCAGAACAGACAATATCATGCTGGCATCCACTGCAACTGCCGAGGCAAGGGTTCTGGGATACAATCTTTGCAAGATCGGTATTCTAAGAACATTCTCCGGAACTCTCTCGGTGTTTTCTACCGAGTTGAATGGATATGCATTTGCTTCAGCAGGGGCAATTGAACAATCTGCCGAGAAGGCAAATGTTGACTATGTAACAGGCAGTTTTTCTGATATGGACAGGCATCCTGGAACTTTGCCGGGAGCCAAGGAGATTCGAATCAAGATCATTGTTTCTCCCCTGAATGGTGAGATCATCGGAGGAGAGATCTACGGCGGAAAATCAATTGGTGAAATGATCAACGTCATTGCCCTTGCAATCCAGAAGTACATAACAGTGTATGAAATGGTTTCCTTCCAGGTGGGAACACATCCCCTTCTTACCACAGCACCCACCAAATACTCACTGATCAAGGCCTGTGAAGATGCAATCTCCAAGATAAACACCAGACAAAAGTAGTAGTAGCAGCAATTGATCCATGCGGGGAGCCTGCAGACTCCCCGCTCTGAACCGAGCATCAAAAATAAGTCGAAGCTGTAATCTCAGTGCACTGTCTGTCTTTTCATTTCCTCTGCATCAATCATGACTTAATCAGACATCACACTGGAACAAGAAGGTGTTCTGGAGTCATCACCTATTATTTCCTGCAGGAGTTTCTCAGTGGTTTCCATCATACACTGAAGTTTGATCGAGCCGGTAGTTGTTGCAGAGCCAGTCAGTTTCCGGGCTGTTGATACCAGGTTGATCATTTTATTCTGCAATTCAGCCTGAGAAGATTGATGATCTCTTACAAAAACAGCAAGGGAATGAGCAGCCTGAAACAACTGTGCTTTAATGAACAAATCGGCAACACCCCCAAAAATTTCCAGAACCATTGGAGTCCATTCCTTTCCATGGATAGCATGAAGAGCCTTAAGGAAATATCCAGCAGAATCTGGTATATTGCAACGGAGAGTTTCCATAATACCCAGAGAACACAATGTATTTGCCGTTCCCCAGGAGTTCCCGACACTGTCAAATGTATTGAGATTTTCCAGGCAAATTGATTCTACCTGGTCGAAATCATTTTTCGCAAGCAGTACTTGACACCGTATGCCCCGAACAATTGCTGCATTAAATCTATCTCCAATGTCCTCTTCAATTTCCAGAGCGATTGAAAGGTAGTTTTCTGCCCTCTCCAGCTGAGCCTGATTAATGGCAATAATCGCCAGATTGCTCAGGGATGTTGAAACTCCATGCTGATTGCCCAGAATTTTATCCTTCTCCAGAGATTCCTGATAAAATTTCTCTGCCTCAGTGTAATCCATTCGCTGACAGGCCAGATTACCAAGATTGTTTAATACTGCAGAAACGCCTGTATCGTCTTCCAGAACTCTCCGTATCGAAAGGCTTTCGTTGTATGCAGAAATGGCTAAATCGTATTCACCGCTAACGTAATACACATTCCCCAGCATATTTAATGCACTTGCTAGCCCGGCAAATTCCATTAGCTCCCTGAAAAGAACAACGCTTCTCTTAAGTTGTGTGATGCTGGTTTCTGCATGATGACTGTAAGAACTGAACCAGCCCCGGTAGGACATCAGCCATGCCCTGAGGAGACTGGATGCCTTGCTAGGACTGCTTTTGCAAAGATCGGTACCATGAGCAAAAAGAGCTTCACCCCTCTTATACATCCCCATCAGAGCAAGAAGAATCCGAAGACCGTGGCAGCTGGATTCAAGGCTTTCAAAATCTCTCTTCTTAAAAGCGAAACCCCATGCAGCAAGATTGTCTTCCAGAGAACCGGACAGCTCCTGAAAAGCACTTCCTCTGTT
This sequence comes from Candidatus Sabulitectum sp., assembly GCA_029940175.1. Classification (GTDB taxonomy): domain Bacteria; phylum Fermentibacterota; class Fermentibacteria; order Fermentibacterales; family JCC-6; genus Sabulitectum. The sequence continues at coordinate 13,534 of JAOZRM010000049.1, forward strand.
TCCAGCAAGAAGATCATCCGTATGTTTTCTCAGTTGACCAAGGAAAAATTTGCTGTGTCTGCTAGCCAGCAGGTCTGCTTCTCTTTGAGTAAACACCTCTCTAAATTTTTCTAATGCAAAACTACGTGTAAGTTCGTGTATGCCGAAGGAGTCATCTTCGTAATAGTCAACAAGAGATTTGTTTACCAGGGAAGTGAGATCCTTGAGGTTCATAGAGCAGACCTGCTCAGTAGCTGATCTGGTAAAATGTCTTTGAAAGATGGCAAGACGACAAAACAGATTCTGCTCCTCGACACTGAGGATGTTCCAGGAAAACAGAAACACAGCCCTGAGGCTGTTGTGCCTTTCTGGAAGATCGGCCAGGTTTGATGAAAGGCTGAAAGATTGTTTCAACTCAGAAAGAATCTCAGGTGGGGAAAGAATTCCGTCCCACGAAGCAGCAAGAACTATTGCAAGAGGGCTGCCTGATAGTTGTCTACAGATCTCCGCAACCACTTCAGAGTGTTCTGAATGCTTCTTCCTGCCGGACACTCTTTCTGCAGTCTCATAATACAGTTCTTCGCTGTCGCTCATTTGGGAATTATCCTCCATTGAAGTACTCATTCCACGAATCTCAATCACATTCTCCGCTGACATTCTCAGCTTTTCTCTGCTTGTTATAAGCAGCTTGCACCCACTGGTCTCTGCCACAACCCGTCGTGGAAAATCAGTTGAAGAAGCAAGGTGCTCGTAGTTATCCAGCACAAAGAGAATATCAAGCTCCCTGAGATGGTCAATAACTAAATCTTCCAGGTTCTGTACATTTCTCACATCCAGGCCTATTGCCTCGGTTACTGCGGGGAAAATGTGCTCTGCTGAGTGGATCTTAGCCAGGTTGATAAAGAATACTCCATCAGGGAACTCAACAATCTCCATTGCCGCAGCCTGAAGTGCCAGTCTGGTTTTCCCTGTTCCTCCAGGCCCATGAAGAGTGAGAATTCTGCAGCTACTTTTCTTAAGCAGGGTGCAGATTCGGTGCAACTCCCTCTCTCTCCCAATGAAGGGTGTCATAGGTCTCTGCAAGTTATTTGGGATATTGTTAAGTGTTTTGAGGGATGCAGCTGTACACTCGGGTAAATCAGGATGCTGCAAAAGGAACAGTCGTCTTGGAGTACTCAAATTCCGTAGTCTCTGGACACCAAGATCCTGGAAAGAAATATCCTTCTCCATCCGATAAAGGTTGGAGATCTCTTCAGTTACAAGCACTTGTCCACCGCATCCGGCATCCATAACTCGCTGAGTCAGGTTAATTGCGGGTCCGAAAAGATCACCATTTCTTTTCTCGGCAGAACCGTAATGGAGACCCATTCTTACCCTAAGCCCGAGGTTCATGCGATTGTTACCGATACCTATGAAAGCTTTCTGCAGTTTAACTACACAGAGTAGAACTGAGGAACTCTTGTTGAAAACAGCAAAAACTCCATCTCCAGTATGCTTAACAATCACTCCACCAAACTCAGGAATTACTTCTGAGAGGAATTTGTCATGCAGAGCAAGCGTGCGGGACATCGTTTCGGAGTCATTCTCCCAGAGTTTAGTCGATCCTTCAATGTCGGTAAACAGAAAAATCTTATTCATAGTTCCTGTTCCATACTGAAAAAATCACAAAACAAGCTCCAGAAAATATCCTAACACCAGAGAGAAGATAAAGAAAGATGCCTGTGAGGATATGAAAACCGGTTTGCTCTCGCACCAGATTGCATGTATGGTTCCAGATCAGGCAGATTGAGTCAGCCACAAACAATTCTCTGAGCAGATTCTCAGTACTGGGATATCCAATCTGGGAATCTATAAACTCAAACTAAACAATCCCATCAGATAGTTCAGAATCATCAGGCAACCCTACGGAGCCAACAGTCTCATTCTGGTTAAACAACTCTTTTACGGAATCGTTCTGAAGGGTCACCATGGTGAAAACTCCAAGAATTGTTCCAATGGGCAGGAATATGCAGAGCACTCCTGCTCCGAACAGGCATACCTGATACCGGGTCTGTCTATCCAGATTCTTTCCAGCAAGGAAGACCAGAACAGCCAGTCCCCAGCCAACCAGAATAACCAGACCGATCACCGCCGACAAAGCTGCGCCAACTATTCCAAGAGCAGGCACATTCTCGCTTACACCCCCCACTGTCATGGTTACACCAAGCGCCAGATAAACCAGTGGAATGCACGAGATGAGAGCTATGATTCCAGCCATGATGTAATGAAAAATTGAGAGTATATGAAGCATGTCCTTGTCTGTATTGCTCACGGTTTCCCCCTGTCCATTATTATTCAGTTCTCTTTGCTTTAAACTAATGATTTCTCCGGGAGATCAGAAAAAACTAACTCTCCTGTACAGATTCCATCGGCCCTTCTTTGGTGCTTTGAACTTCGTTCCTGTTAAACATAGCCTTCACAGAATCATCCTGCAGAGTGACAAGTGTAAAAACACCAAGAATCGTACCCAAGGGCATAAATATGCAAAGTACACCTGCACCAACCATGCAAAACTGATACTTGGTTTGCCTGTCTAGATTCTTACCAGCAAGAAAAACAAAAAACGCCAGCCCCCAGCCAAACAGGATTATCAAGGTTGCAATCAGGGTAAAAAAGGCTCCCGCCACTCCAATAACAGGCTCCTCACTTACGATGGCTCCTGCAGTCAACGAAAGACCAATAGTCAGATGAAATAGGGGTATGCATGCAATGAGAGCGATAAGACCTGCAATTACATAATGAAAAATGGAAAGCATATGGAGAGTGTCTTTTTCCGATGCACTCATGGTTCTCCTTTCTGTATGTACACTTAATACTAATTCTTTTTGCTTTTCATTCCAAATTTGCATCAATTGTTTCGGCTGTGAATTCAACTCATATTGCTTGCACAAAGGAGATATCATGAAAGAATGGTTGAAAAACAGAGAATTGATGAAGTCCCATTTTGATTCTGAGAGTTTTGCTGATGAAGAGTCTGATCAGAACATGGGAATGAAACCACCTCCTATTGAGATCGAAACACCGGAAGATGCAAGAGTGACACCTCTGCCTGAGCCAGGTATAGAACCTGCAAAATCAGATATATCCAGATGCATTCTGGAACGAAGAAGCAGAAGAAAGTACACCGATGAGTCGATTTCCATTCAGGAATTATCCTACATACTGTGGGCTACACAAGGCGTTAAGAAAACCATACCCGCATACAGGAACACGGGAAAAGTTACCATTCGCACAGTCCCTTCAGCAGGAGCAAGACACCCCTTTGAAACCTACCTGGCCATTAATGATGTGGCGGGAATCGAACAGGGAGTTTACCGGTACTCCAGTCTCAATCACAATCTTGTGTTCCTGTTCAATGTTTCTGAAATGCAGGATCGACTTACGAAGGCTGCTGTTGGTCAAAGCTTCGTAGGCAACGCCCCTGTAGTTTTCTTCTGGGCCTGCAAACCTTACCTGGGTGAGTGGAGGTACAAGG
>JAOZRM010000223.1 GCA_029940175.1 Candidatus Sabulitectum sp.
TCCAGGGACAGTGGCTCATTGAAAATATTGAATGCGAGTTACCAAGGAATGTTCTTGATTCACTCAGTGTGGAAACCCAGGCATCTCTTGTACTTCAGAACCCAGCCATAAGGCGTGAAATGCGTATTGCAAGAGTACTGCTTGATGATTGTGAACTGGACAGGCAGATAAACTGGGCGTCATGGTATGCAGCAGAGGAGAACGGTGCTGATTTTGCAGACTACATAATGGAACTTTCCAGCCAGAGTTACTCAACCCTTGCATTGAGCAACGTAAGAACTGCTGCAAAATTTCAGATCGTTCAAGACAGAGCAACTTTTCAAATCACAGATGTTCCTGTTGAATTAAGAGAATTAATTGCGGCATGGCGGGAACTTGCCTATTTGAGAAAAGCTGTTCTCCGGGCAAATCATGAGGCGATGCAGAACCTTCGTCAAACAGGAACATGGATGGGGCCTGATGTAGAAGAAGAGAATGCTAGAATTTTGTTTCTTGAGAGCGTATTTTACTCTGTAGACCAGCTTGTAGAGCAGAATGATACACTTTCTACAGTTTATCCTGTTTTGCTCACATGCGGGAACAGTGAGCCTCTCGAACACCTTCTGGTATATCTGGATCCACATCAACTTGAACAGAAGACAGAAAACGATATTGGTGTCCCGATCTGGAGAGCACTGGGTGTTGACATGAATGGTGATGTTGATCCGGAGCGGGTTCTTTACTGGGCAGGAGATATCTACCTTTTTCTGGGAACACCCACAGGGTATTCTCTGGTGTGGAGAAGCTGGGAGAACTACACCAGTGATTTTCACGGTCAATTCGGAACCCAGACATCACCTTTGGGTTATAGGAGTATTGTGCTTGTGGGAAATACCGGAGGGTACGAGTATGAATTGTCCCTTGATCTCGATAACAGAGCGGTCTTTGAGAGAATATCTATTTCCGCTGATACAACAGATGTTCTTGATGACGAGCTTATAGAGAGTCCGCTTCTTTACAGAGAGAGTCAGTAATGAAACGAACTATTACTGCAGTTGTTTACTGGCTTGCAATTCTGGCTGTTGTGGGAATATCCTTTGGAGCCGGTTTTCTTTATCGGGTCTGGAATGACAGCTCCGTTGCTTTCCGTCAGGCAAGAGGAAATCTTCTGGTGGCAGGACTTCGAGGCAGTGAACCTGTCAGTGCCACAAGAATATACGATTGCAATGGTGATCAGCTGGCCACAGCTTTTGTTGAAAACAGGTATCCTGTTACACTTGACCAGGTGAGTCCGTGGGTTATCAAGGGCTTTGTTGCCACCGAGGACAGAAATTTCTACTCCCACAGTGGAGTTGATCTTCAAGGCATCAGCAGATCCATGCTTCACAATATCAGAACGGGTGACAGACATGGCGGAAGTACAATAACGCAGCAGTTGTCACGTGGACTTTTTCTTGTCCAGGATCAGACATTTCAGAGAAAACTCCAGGAAGCATTCATTGCAATGGAGATAGAGAGGCAGTTCAGTAAAGACGAGATAATGGAGATGTATCTGAACCAGATATACTTCGGTTCAGGAGCATATGGTATAGAGGCTGCTGCCAGAACGTATTTTGGTGGAATATCTGCTGCCGAATTGTCCCTTTCCCAGTCGGCAATGCTGGTGAGAATGGTTAAGAATCCAAGCGGTTTCAATCCGCTCCAGAACCCCGACAGATGTCTCACACAAAGAAATCTCGCCCTGTATATGATGGCCGATTTCGGAGTAATATCTCAGGAGCAGAAGCAGGAAACATCTGAACTTCCTCTGGGGGTAAATGTACATCGATATGAACTTGAGCAGGACTGGGATTACTTCACAGAGTATGTAAGGCAGTATCTGGTAGGCAGGTACGGATGGTCCGCAGTTTATGAGCAGGGTCTGGAAGTATACACAACTCTGGATCCTTTCATACAGGAGAGTGCCAGGCTGGCCATTGACAGCATCCTTTCAGAAAAGGAACCGGTATGGGATCCTGTTACCGGCACATGGTTGCAGGATGGGGAAAGGCTGAGGTTTGAAAGTTCCTGGTCCCACTGGCAGGCTATTGAAGATACTACTTCCGGTGCTCCCAGTTACATTCAAGGTGCCCTTGTGGCCATTGATCCAAGCACCGGTTACATCAGAGCCATGGTCGGAGGAAGAGATTTTCAGGACAGTGAATTCAATAGAGCGGTTCAGTCAAGGCGGCAGCCTGGAAGTTCTTTCAAACCATTCTTCTATGCAGAAGCAATCGAACAGGGCTGGTCTCCCGGAAGTGTTATTCTGGATCAGCCTGTGGTTGTTGAGCTTAATCCGGGTTCATGGCGTCCCCGAAACTATGACAGGGAATTTCACGGAATGGTCACATTAAGAGAAGCACTTGCAAGATCTTTTAATGTAAGTGCCGTAAGAGTTGGCCAGGCGGTTGGTATTGAGACCGGAGCGGCCCGTGCCACTGCAATGGGAATAAGCTCAAGACTTCCAATTGTTCATTCTCTTCCTCTGGGCAGTTGTATGGCAAATCCTCTTGAGATGGCCCGTGCATACATACCTTTTGCAACTGGGGGACTTGCCAGGAATTCAACTGCTATACTCAAGGTTGAAGACAGATACGGCAATCTGCTTGAAAGCAATGAGCAACCGGACCAGGGAAGACGGGTTCTTAGTGTTACAGGAGCTTATCTGATGAACAGCATGCTGCAGTCTGTCTTCAGGGCGGGCACAGCCACAGGTGCTCACTGGTACTGGGGAGGTCCATTTGCAGGAAGAGAGGCTGGCGGGAAAACCGGAACTACAAGTGATTACGCAGATGCCTGGTTCGTTGGATTTACTCCTGACCTGGTGGCTTCAGTGTGGGTCGGATACGACAATCACGTAATTCGAATGAGATCAAGCAATGGACGTGGACAGTCGGGAAGCAGTATTGCGCTGCCGATCTGGAACAGCTTTATGCGCAGAGTTTTTGCAGATGCCAACTCTTCAATGGCCCCTGAATTTCCAGGACCGGAGCCTGATGAGGTTGAAGAGGTCATTATCTGCAAGATCACCGGGCAGCTGGCCAACGCCGCATGTGCAGAGAATTCAAGAAGTGAGCTTTTCTGGAAGGGCACAGCACCAACCACTGTGTGTGAACTCCACACAGACAGCATTGGTTTTGCGGCGGATACAACACTTGGAGAATTCAGCGATTTTGACAGAAATTTCGGTCAGGGAGGTATTTAGCTCCATCCGGATCTAACTGACTTCTCCGTAATTTCATCATCACAAATGACAGGACAGAACAGCATGGTAACCGAGAACATTCTTTACATAGTCGCAGGTATTTGTCTGGCCATAGCGATTTTCCTAGGGTACAGACTTCTGAAGTCTCCGATCTGGAAGCAGAGGCAACTTCAGAAGGCAGCTAAAATGGCAGCCGAGGGAAATATTCAGGATATGATTGATTATCTTGAGGTGAACAGGAACAGGAAAAGTGTTGCCTGCCCTTTAACCAATGCCCTGGTTTTTTACTTTATTCGCAGTGGAGAGAGTGAAAAAGCTGAGAAGATTGTTGTATCAGCAATGGATGCCGGAGATAACAGCGGAACGGCCATGGCTCAGATGGCTTACATTGCCCAGCAGAAGGGGCAGAATGAAGCCGCTGAGAAATTTTACAGACAAGCCATGGAACAGGATCCAAAACTTGAAGGCACAATGAAGGTAAATCTGGCAGGCTTGTTCATCAACATGGACCAGAGGCTTGACGAGGCGGAGGAACTTCTCGAAGAGGCTCTTGAACAGCGTGAGGGTGCAGGAAAGAGCGGGGTTTACCTTAATCTGGCCATGCTTCACATGAAGCGTAAAGAGTATTCCAGAGCAAGAGCCAGTGCCATGACTTCAGCAGAATTGCTTCCAGACACTCCAATTACCAGAATGGGCAAAGCCCAGGCTTTCGGTCTTGCCGCCAGATGTTCTGTAAAACTCAATGACAGCAGTGAAGCAAAGAGACTGGCTACAAAGGCACTCAAGACCCTTGATAAGCAACCAGGCACAGAAAAGCTGCAACAGGAACTTCTAGCCATCACAGGCGAAAAGACAAAGAACTGAGTTATGAAGAAGGCCATCTGGGGCATTGTTATTGCCATTGTTCTTTACACTGTTCTTGTTCTGAACTCAGACATACAGAAGGTAATTTCAGCAGCTGATTCCATTAATCCCAGGTGGATTCCTCTCTTTCTGATCCTTCCACTTCTCAATTACGTGATCAGATTTCTCAAATGGCAGTATTTTCTCCACAGAATAGATGAGAAGGTTCCTTTGAAGGAGAGCTTTCTTGTGTTTATTGCCGGCTTCTCCATGACTGTCTCACCGGGGAAAATGGGTGAATTGCTCAAATGCAGCCTGCTGAAGAAACGTCACAACATACCCATTGAAAAAACAAGCCCCATTGTTGTAGCAGAGAGGCTGACAGACCTGATAAGCATGGTGCTTCTGGCTCTTATCGGAGCTCTTCTGGTAAAAAGCAGAATAGCCCTGCCTGCCGCAGGAGCAGGGGCGCTGTTCGTTGCAATGGCAATGTTTGTTCTGTTGAATTCGTGGGCATGGAACATCTTTTCGAAGATCGCCCACAAGATCCCGTTCCTTGGAAAGAGAAAGCACCTCTTCGATGATTTCAGAGACGCATCGGTGAAGCTTCTTGATGCA
>JAOZRM010000224.1 GCA_029940175.1 Candidatus Sabulitectum sp.
TCGCCCAGGAAGGTCGTCTGAAGAACTGCAAAGCTTTCGGATGGTTCATAGAAGAATACAACACTGCACAGGTAACAATGAATCTTACAGACATCTCAGTCACTCCTCTTCACATCGGGTTTGATGTGACAAAAGAAGAGGCGGAAAAACTGGGACTCATGGTAACGGGAAGTGAAGTTGTAGGACTTGTTCCCCTGAGTTCCATGGTAGACGCTGGAAAGTACTATCTGGAAAAACAGAACCGTGCACTGCTTAATATCGGTAAGCAGGCAAAATCTGTTGGAGCTCCGGAAAGAGAACTTGTAGACATTGCCATAAGATCCATGGGCCTCAGTGATGTTGCGGAATTCGACCCGGATAAAAAGATCGTGGAATACATAATAGCCGACAAGTCGGTGAATCTCTCCGGAATGACATGCAGAGCATTCTGCGACGAACTCTCCATCGACAGCCCTGCGCCCGGTGGCGGCAGTGCAGCTGCACTTATGGGTGCCGTTGGTGCCGGTCTGGACAGTATGGTTGCCAACCTCACTGTAAAGAATCGAAAATTCAGGTCAAGCTGGGAAGAAATGCTGGAGCTTGCACCAGAGGCACAGAACATCAAGGAGTTCCTGGTAAATGCCATCGATGAAGACACCAGAGCCTTCAACATCTGGATGGATACCATTAGAGCCAAAGGTGATGTGCAAACTGCGGTAAAAGGAGCAATTGAAGTGCCCCTCAGCGTTCTTGCCAGGTCACCGAAGATTGCTGAAATGGCTCTTGCTCTTGTTGAACGGGGAATGCAGTCGAGCCTTTCTGACGCAGGAGTTGCTGCTGCAGCTGCAAAAGCCTGCGCAACAGGCGCGTATTACAACGTCCTTATCAACCTTCCGGAAATAGAAGACCAGAGCTATAAAAGCAGAATTACTGAGGAAGCTGACTCTCTACTTGCTGAGACCGACAGACTTGCAGCCCTTGTTCAAGAGAAGGTAATAGCAAAACTGAAAAACGAAGGCTGAGATTAAAATGATAAGAACAAATTTCATTCCTCAAGCTCTTCCTGCTGAAACGGAAAAAGAACTTCAGAACCTCTGCCATGAGGCCAGAGGGAACATTCTGAAGATGACCAGCCTCGCCGCCAGTGGTCACCCCGGCGGTTCCATGAGCAGTCTGGAGATCTTCGCTCTGCTCTGGAGTCAAGCGAATGTTGATCCAGCAAAGCCCTCAATGAAAGATCGCGACAAAATAGTCGTGAGTCACGGTCACACCTCCCCGGGGGTTTACACTGTTCTTGGCGCACTGAACTTTTTCGATCTACATGAAGCTGTAGTTTCGTTCAGACTTGCAGGCAGCGACTTTGAAGGCCACATAGAAAGACATCTCCCCGGCATTGAACTAACCAGCGGAAACCTGGGCCAGGGTCTCAGTGCTGCAATTGGCATGGGAATCGCCGACAGAAGCAACGGAGTTAAGAACCACGTCTGGGTGGTTGCCGGTGACGGAGAGAACCAGAAGGGCCAGATCTCTGAAGCCAGAAGATTTGCCAGTAAATTCATGATGAATAATCTCACCTACATCATCGACCTTAACCATCTGCAGATCTCAGGTGACACCGCAGATGTGATGCCTGTGAACCTCAGAGCCGAGTTCGAAGCATCCGGATGGGATGTTGTGGAAGTGGACGGTCACAACCTCAGCGACCTTTACAAAGCATTGCGCCCGGAAGAGCAGAAAAAGCCAAGGCTGGTTCTTGCCAGAACTGTCATGGGCAAAGGCGTTTCTTTCATGGAGAACAAAGCAGGTTTTCACGGCAGAGCCCTGAAGAGTGATGAACTCGAGATCGCCCTGAAAGAGCTCAGTATCAACAACGACATGGAAAAACTTGCAGCAGAAAGAAAAAACTTCCTTAAGAACAGAAAAACAAGCTGCCGCGAAGAGCCAGCATATCATGTGATGAAAAATACAGGTAATTCCATTACCTATGGCACAGACCACAAAGGCGACAACAGAAGTGCCTGGGGCAAAGCTCTTGTAAGCCTGGCTGATGCCAATCCTGGCAACATTCCTCTGGTGTTCGACTGTGACCTTGCCGGAAGTGTAAAAACGGCTGAATTCGCAGAAAAATACCCGGGGCATTTTTTCCAGACAGGCATAATGGAACACCATGCAGCAACCATGGCAGGATGTGCTACCCTTGCAGACAAAGTAGCATTCTGGAGTGACTTCGGCGTGTTCGCAATTGATGAAACTTTCAATCAGCACAGGTTGAACGACATCAATCACACAAATCTTAAAGTGGTGGCAACTCACTGCGGGCTTGATGTGGGACCGGATGGAAAAACACATCACTGCATCAAGTATGTAGGGCTTATGCGCGCCCTTCCAAACTACAGAACAATTGTTCCTGCCGACCCGAATCTGACAGACAGAGCAATTCGTCATGCGGCAACCAGCCCCGGCAACTACTTCATAGCCATGGGACGATCAAAACTCGGCACAATAAACAAGGAAAACGGTTCCGTATTCTTCGATGAGAATTACGAATTCAAGTACGGCAGAACCGATGAATTCATAAGCGGTACTGAAGTGGCTATTCTGGCAATGGGACCAACTTGTGAAAAAGCAATTCTCTCTGCACAGATCCTTGAGGTTGGTGGAATATCCACTGCTGTATGGGGAGTAAGCTGCCCTACTGAAATATCAGAGGAATTCATAAACAGCCTGCTGCAGTTCAAGCACATAATCACCGTGGAAGATCACGACACCGAAACAGGTCTTGGCGCGGGAATAGCCCTGGCGCTTTCAGGAATCGGTAGCACTCCACCTCTGACGAGAATCGGAGTCACCCACTACGGAATGAGCGGGGATGCTGAAGAACTGTACACAATGCAGGGCCTTCAACCTGAGCAGATCGTGGAGACGGTAATAAAAATACTCAGCTGATCACATACATAGACGGGGCCGTGAAAACGGCCCCTGTACTACTTCACCTAATGCACTATTGAAACACTCTTTACATCTTCAACACCATCCACATTAACTCTCAGCATATAGATTCCAGATGGAAGACTTTCGGCGTTGTAGTTCAGAAAGGTACTACCCTCACTGGAAATTCCAGAATCAGAGATTACACATCGTCCTGAAATATCGAAAACCTCTATAGTCCAGTTCGCTCCAGTTATGCCTGCAATAACCACATCAAGACTGCCAACTACAGGGTTGGACCGAACTGAAAAACAATCATCCCCAATTGGTTGATTCCCGATGGTTTGACTGGCAGATGAAGAATTCTCATGCAGACCGGTAGATCCTCTACCGCCAATGCTAATTACTTTGTACTCGAGTAGGCCATCGGGATAATGATAACTAGTTTCCGTCCAGAAACAGCCTTCTCAGATAACTCTCTGAGAATCTATTCCTCGCATTCTTTCAAGTCCACCGGGCTGATTTCCTGATTCTGGAGCAGTTCAGGTACGAAGGGTGTAGAATCCCCTTGAGCTTTTCACAGCTCCGTGCTTTGCAGGCTTCTTGAATGTGTTACAGCAACGACTTACAGATCGTGACCAGATTGGCAGCAACTATGCCGCTCCAAACATAGCTCTTGAATGAACTGAACGATCTCCAAGGGCACTTGTCCAGAGAGAATGATCTCTTCAGCCAGGAGATTATGCCCTCTACACCTGCCCTGAATTTCCAGAGCTTACGGTAAACCTTTTTGCTGGAGCACATATCTTCTGTTTTCATACCGCGCTTCTTTGAGAAACAGACTTCGCTGACTCCATGAATCTTCAGCTCTTTCAGGTTCTTCTTTGAAGCGAATCCACCATCCATGGCTACCTTCTCTGGAACAGTTCCGTATTTCTCCTGCAGTCGTTTGATCATCTCAACTGCGAGAGTAGAGTCTGCTGGATTCCCCTCAAGAACGGTACAGTCAAACACCAAGGTGGATTTGCCTGCAGTTAGACAAATCTTGTGACCGTAGAATGTGTCTCTGTTATCCTTCACTATAACATCAGCATGGGTTTCGAATATAGAGACAAGTTTCTCTGTGGCTGGGACCTTCTCACCATTGATAACTCTTCTCTCTGTCTGACTGATTACAATCTGTCCCTTGAGAATCAATAAGGCAATATTTTCTGCAAAATCTTTTGTAAATATCTCAGGATTCTCAAGGGCGGTAGCGGCATAACCCATTGTCTCACGCGCAATCTTCAGCAGTGCCCTGTAATGTTTCAGCCGCTTTTTCTTCCCGCGACATGAACGAATTTCGTTCAGCCTTCTCTTCGCAGCCTTGCTGCGATTGCTGAACTTTCTGTATCCGGCTCCCTTCAAAGTCCTCACTGTTACTCGGATCAGATCGTAGAGCAGACTTGAATCAGACGGTTCATGGATGTTGGCCTCAACAACTGTACAGTCAGTTCTCACTTCTTTCCCGGAATCAAGCTTTACTGCTTCATCGGTTGCAACGACAATTGTATTTACCGTTTCCCAAACTCCAGCCGATATCTCTTTCAACAGGGCAGCCAGTGAGGATCTTGATGGTATCTTATCGGCAATACCGAAGAAACAAAATGCTCTGTAAGTCATATTCTCGTTGAGATGAAAAACGAGATCGTCATAGGTGAATTCTTCCAATGATCTGAGTATTGAAATTCTCATTACCTGTTCTGCAGTGATTCCTCTTGCGCCTGTGTTTATCT
>JAOZRM010000225.1 GCA_029940175.1 Candidatus Sabulitectum sp.
CGATGATTCATCGTAAAGCCCGAACTCAATTGGGAGACTGTGGTAGTCATGGTAGCCCTCGCCACCACCGATAACTCTTGTGAGAGTGTGTGTGCCAAGATCCGCAGTTACAAGTGCGCCTATTGCGTCCCGGTTGGAAATAGTTCCCTCCAGTTCAAGGGTAACATAGTTTGCGGGCATAGTCTCACTCATGTCGTTTCTGTACAGTACCCACTTGTCGATGTGACCCACTGCGAAAAGATCAATGTCGCCATCAAGGTTGTAGTCGCCCCATGCAGTGCCGAAGTAATCGCCGATCCACTCTCCTGAAAGACCAAGGCTTACTCCTGTATTGCTGAATGTTCCATCGCCGTTGTTCATCCACATGATATTGCTGTAGGAATAAAAATCGTGGTGAGATGAAAAGATGTCCAGCCACCCGTCATTGTTGTAATCGGTGAATGCAGAGGTTCTTGTGTCGTCGTGACCGGCAACCCCTGCTGCTGCTGTTACATCACTGAAAGTGCCGTCTCCATTGTTCTGGAACAACTTGCAGAGAGGAGCAGAGTAATTACCAAGATACAGGTCAAGGTATCCGTCATTGTTGTAGTCGCCCACGGTGATACCACCGGTACCGCTGTTGAAAGTAACACCTGCTGCGGTGGTCACATCTGTAAATGATCCTCCATCATTCCTCAGGAGTGCGTTGGGGCTGTTTCCATAGGTTCCCAGGTAGATGTCCTGGTCGCCATCCAGGTCATAATCGATACATGCAGCCACCCACCAGCTGCCTGATCCTGCAGGTTGTTCTGTGAATACACCACTGCCTGAATTCTGAAGAATGCTGCACCCTGCTGAGGTCAATGTAAGTATATCCAGCGCGCCATCATTGTTGAAATCCGCCATGCTGACCGGTGAGCCGGTAAGGCCACTGCCTGAAGTGATATTTGTAAAAGAAGCTCCGTCATCATTCCGGTAGAGTTTCTGCGATGATCCTGTATCAAGAATCAGATCACTGTACTCATCTCCTGTGACCTCTCCCCATAGAATGCGGGAAGCTCCATTCCCTGCCAGCCCGGACAAGGAAGTAATGTTCACAAACTGAGTCACATCGTTTCTGTAAAGCCAGAAGCCTGAGCCATCCTGATTTGAAAAGGCAACATCAATATCACCGTCATTGTCTATGTCGCACCATGCTACAGAATGACCAAGCCCGGTCATTCCCGAAATACCCACGGATGCTGTTACATCCACAAAGGTCTGTACCCCGGCAAAGCTGCCTGAGGATAAAGCCATTGTGATCATCAGAATCATTACTGGTTTCTCGAACCGCATTTTTTCCCCCTGCTTCTGCTTGAAAACTTTTCTCAGGGCATATCCCCTGCAAAACTAACACCCCAGATATTAACTGATAGCTGATCAGTCTGCTTGGTCCAGGTATTTCCTCCATCGGAGGTGTGCATGATTAATCCACTTGGCGTACCAAAAGCTGAACCTCCACCAATCCAGGCAGAAGATGAACTGATCGCACATATTCTCAGCAAGAAGAAACCATTCTCTCCTGAATCCTGAAAAGCCCAGTTTTCTCCCCCGTCTGAGGTGTGCCAGATGTTACCATAATCCAGAGAAACCCATGCTTCCTCCGGTGACAGAAGAGTTATTCCATTGGCATCATTCTGACTGCCCTGAGCAGAATCCGGGGTTACCAACTCCCAGCTGTCTCCACCGTCAACGGTTCTGACAATCGAATATCCCGAACCCACTACCCATGCGTTGTCTTCATCCCAGGCTTTTATGGTTATCATGTAATCAAAAAGACCAGCAAGTGAATCTGCTTCTTCGCGCCAGGAAACTCCACCATCAGTACTGTGTATTATCGTTCCCTGACTAGAGGAACTCTTACCGCAAACCCATATGTTGGAAGGACTCACCAGATGGAGCCCGCTCCAGTAGTAATCGGCATAAAGAGGATCTGAAATGTCCTGCCACGAGATACCTCCATCAACTGTTTTCAGTATGGAATTCTCGGTACCTGCAATCCAGGCAGTTGTAGAATTCACTGCAACAATTTCATTGGTTGCCTGGGGTATTGATATCTCCGACCCCATTCTCAGCCAGTTTTCTCCTCCATCTGTAGTTTTCAAAACCACTCCAAATCCGTCATAAGCACCACCGGCAACCCAGACAGTGTTGCTGTCAACAGCAGAAACCGAAATGAGTGATGCTGGAGGAACAGTTGCCTGTGAACCCTGCCTGTTCCAGTTCTCCCCGTCCCGGGTATGCAAAATTGTAGCGTAGCCTTCAGCGGTACCACCAACAGCCCAGCCGTGAATCCCTGCACTGGGAGAGGGACCGGTGCTACTGTCACAGCCTGTCAGAGGATATAGAAGAACGAATGCGACAATTAAGGCTGCTGTTGTCTTAATCTTCATTTTCATCTCCTGTCATGGGTCACCGGCAAAAGTTAAAGCCATCTACATAAGGTACTTAACAAGCAAAATAGAAACAAGGGTTTCATGCGGACCCTCGGCCGGGAAGACTACTGCACCGGTATCT
This sequence comes from Candidatus Sabulitectum sp., assembly GCA_029940175.1. Classification (GTDB taxonomy): domain Bacteria; phylum Fermentibacterota; class Fermentibacteria; order Fermentibacterales; family JCC-6; genus Sabulitectum. The sequence goes on from JAOZRM010000225.1 coordinate 2,536, forward strand.
TTCAGGGTTGCAGTTACCGCTCCCAGCCACGAATCTGTTATCTTTTTTAAGGGATACACAATGAAAGGATATCAATGGTACTCGGCAGGATCTTTATGGGGTTTGCTTTGCTCTCGACCCTGGTTGGCATCTACAACATGATTCAGATAGTTAATTATCTATCCTCAAAAGGAGTGAAGATCAACTGGTTCCTCCTAAGGTTGAAGTGGTTCTTCTACATGTCTAAATACAGAGAACTCACCGTGGAGGAAACAGGTGATGTAGGTGGATTTCACAGGGGCTACATTATCAGTATGCTCTGTTCTCTGGTTCTGGCCATTGCAGGGGCATTTCTTCTTAATCAATAAGTGTGTTCAACAGGGCTACTGCCACAGGCAGGTTGGCAAGTATGGTTTCCAGTCTGTTACCGGCTGTCTCTCTGGTGGCAAGGTAGGACTGCAGATCACTTGAGGTAAGCTGCAGATGAAGAGTTGCGTTGTTCAGTTTTTCTGTGGCTTCAGTTAACTGCATTGTAATAAGTTTGTCTCTAAAGGCAGAAAGGGTTCTGTTAACTGCTCTTACTGTTTCCGCATCTTCCGGTTGCTCATCAGTGATCAGACCAACTTCAATCCTGCGCAGATAAGAAATTATGCTGAAGAGATGTGTGAGTATGATTTCTCTCATTGCGTCTCCTCTCTGATTTCATTCATTCTCTCCCATAAAATTCTCAGAGTGAGGGAGGTAGAGGTTTCTGTCAGCGAGTTTATCAGCTCAGTGTGAATGGCTGGCAAGGACACCCATGAATCATGAATTGTATCAAGTTTCCCAAGAAGGGCTTTTACCTGCCGGTTGAGTTCCGAGAGCTCAATTACATCATCAGTGGAATATCTGTTTGTGATTATTTCCATCTGACGTCTTGCAGCCATGTCAGCATACGAAGCTTGAACAGCATTTGCAGTGGCTACGGTTATTTCGGCCATTGCCTCTGATAAAGATTCAATTGCTGAAGAGGCAACCTGCATGGCGTCTGCGGTAATTTTCGCGTCATATTCGATTGCTCCGTGCTCAACAAGAGTGGCCACTGCTTCCGAAAGCAGGCTTGTAGTGACCAGATCATTAAGCTCAAATGCAATGGTTTGCGGTTCTGTTACTTCGACCAGAAGCAAAGAATAGAGACTAAGGGCAAAGGCTGTTTCTTCTACTTCACTCTGCGCTCTTGCAAGCCCTGCTGAAATGGTAGTTGAGTCTGAGGCTAGAACAAAAGTGCTCTCTCTGTAAAGAACAAGGTTCTCAAGCAATTCTTCGTTCCCCTGAGCTATTGCTTCAACCTGATTCATTTCCACAATTGCTTTTACAGATTCCAGAGTTGTTGCGGTTTCCTCGGCAAGAATTGCTGATTGAATGTGAAACAGCTGGAAATCCGAATTGTCTCTTGTGGCACAGCCTGATATCGAAACAGCCATGAGTAGGATTGTGAAGAATTGTAATTTTTTTGTATTTCTCATTCAATAAATATGAATTAGACTAACCAATAGTGCAAGTATGTTGTGTTTCTCTTTTTATACAGAGGTAACACTTTTCTTATATATATATTATCTTCGGGCTTCGATGAAAGGGGTTCATTTGAAATCGTCACTGCTGGGTCAGCAGGCACAAGAGTGTCTAAATGGCCTGAAGAGTGCTGTTACGGACATACTTATGGCGCTTCCAGGTGATCTGGAGCAGCCCCGTGATGTATATAAAACTCTTGGAATAGACAGAATGATAGGATGGAACATCTTCAAACTTCATGAGGTTGAAGACTGCTTCCTGTCGGTGAAACACATCCCGAGAAAGGCAGCTTTCAAAGGTTTTCTCCGTGCAGCTTCCAGAAAAGGCGTGAGAGAAGCTTTGCTTACAACAGCCGAGAATAATTTCAATCTGTTTGAGGAGCTTGTTGAACTGCATGCCGGAGACAGACCCAGTATGGAGATGATGCTTCTTGCGTATTCTGATCTGGGCACCAGCCAGGCATCACTGGATCATCGAAAACTTGCATTCACTGGAAACAGATTCCT
>JAOZRM010000050.1 GCA_029940175.1 Candidatus Sabulitectum sp.
AAAACATATTTTTCAAAAGTGAGTAACGGTTCTGCGGTGTTTCTGACCTTGAGTGTAATTAATGCGCCCTGCCAGCTGTTTACTATGAAACTTGCCATTTTCCATGGATCTATATTCTCAGAGAGATGCCCCTGATCAACAGCCTGCTGGAGACACAGGGCAATGGGAGAGGTGATATCATCAAATACTTCTGTAAGTTTTGCTCTGAATCCGGGATTCAAAGCGGCCATCTCCTGGGTTATGTTTCCTATGGGGCATCCAGACATAACTTCCTCACCTGTAAAGCTTGCTCGGAAGTACCCAAAGAATTCCCTTAATCTATCCAGAGGTTCAAGACCATTTGAATCTGTGAGACTTGCGAATACAGGCATAATGGACTTGTGGAGATATTCGATCAGTTTGATTCCGAAGATCTCTTTTGTTTTGAAGTAGTAATAGAACGACCCTTTCGGTATACCAGCTTCAGCGAGGATCATGCTCAGACTTGTGTTGTTGAATCCATTCTTTCGAACCAACTCAGCACCCTTTTCCAGGATCAGTCTTTCTGTATCAGCTGTCATTCAGATTTCCAATTGTTGAACTGTCCGATAATAGACCGGTCAACTATAGGTGTCAAGTGTAGCCAGAAAGCTTGTCCGGTAATACATTGAGCAGATTGAACAGGTCCCGGTAAGAAGCTGCGACAATTTTGGTACCTGCCGAAAACTGGTTTACACTGTGATGTGCGGGTGTTTGTTACAGGCCCCCTTTGCACCGGACCATTTTGTGTTTAAAATATCTTATCATGAAATGGAAGGGGATTTGTATGAGAACTGTTATCAACTGGAATGTGGTGGGGATCTTCGTAATTCTTATCATCGGTTTTATTATTGCTGGTTTTCTGGTGTCGGATGATGCAAAAACTGATGATGGATATCCGCTGAACATTTTTTTCTGGGTGATGGGTAGTTTTTTCAGTCTTGGTATTGCAGTACTGTTTATTTTTACAAAAATTTCCAACAAAAGGAAAGCTCATATTGAGCTTACCTGGTATGATGCGCCTGCGGAGATACTTGACGTTTCAGAGACAGGAACCTACATCAATAATCAACCGAGGTTGAAGTTTCTTCTTCATGTGAGATCACCTGTACATCCACCGTGTGATGTTGTTCACAAGCAGGTAATTCCACTTACCGCACTGGCCCACTACAGCAAAGGAACCACCATTACAGTTAAGGTTAACCCGGATAACCCGGAGGACGTTCTTCTAATATGATATCTCTCTGGGATGCAGTAACTATTCGGTGATGTATTTCTCCTGAAAGGAAGAGTTATTATCACAGTGCACAGAGTAGTGGGATCTATTTTCCATCAGTGATGAAGACATATTTAGAAAGGAAATGCTATTTGTCCTGTGAGCCCTGAATTCTGCATTGGTGACCTTTTGATATGAACGGGGAACTATGAAACTTGAATACAGACTTATGAATGCTACTGGATCGTCTCCCGGTGATTGTCATTTCATTCTTCAACGGTGGGATCCCAGGGACGAGGAGTTCAGCTGTGAAAGCTTTGTAATTCAGGTTAAAGATGGCCGTATCAATGCTGTAATAGGAACCTTAGGTTTTTACAAAGACATCTGGCGTTCACCTTCTGGCACCGTTTATGTCCATGGTGGCAGATCTGTTCTCTGGAGTGACAATCCGGTACAGGGCGGGGGCGATTGGAATGAACAGAGCGATGTTGCCGGCTACGGCATCTGGGGTCTGGATGATAATTATGTTCTGGCATACGGAGATCCCATGGGCAGAAATATGTTCTGTTTCCATGGTTCACGCAGGGAGCAGATTGATGCGCCAGGTTTTGTAAATGATGTGCATGGAATCAATCCTGATCTACTGTATGCTGCAGGAAGTCACGGAATAGCAAGATTTAACGGTAAGAGCTGGGACCGTGTTCCATCCGGTTCCGGCAGAGCTTTCACCTCGATCTATGTAGTCTCGGAAAATGAAATGTATGCCATTCTTGACCGTGAGCAGGTCTGGAAAGGATCCGTCGACGGCTGGGCTCCCATAACGGAAAAACGGGATTACCCGGCGCTTACATGTGTCGCAAAGTGGAATGACAAGGTATGGGTTGGTGACAGCTACTCCGGTCTTTCTGTGGTGGAAGAGAACAAACTGAAGGTTGTGAAAGAAAAACTTCGCCTTCAAAGCATGATTGCAGGAGAATCACTGACTGTTACCCACTCCTACGGTATCAGTGGAACTGAAAATGGAGAAAGGTTCAGAGGATTCAAAGTTGATATTCTGGTGAACATCCTTGGAAGTCAAAAGCCGGTGTGGCTGTGATGTACCGGATTACTTCGTGAGTACACTTCGTAAATTCTGGATGGTGGTTCCCTGTGAGCTTGATGTTCTTTGTTCTTTGAATGAACCCTATGTAAACAGTGATTTGCTACCTGCAGGCTATGTTGCTGCCTATCCCACCCTTGCTGAATTTCTTAATGGAGCGGAACTGGTGGGTGATTGCTGTTCTTTTTCAAGCATTGGCAGGCGGAAGGTTGTTATGGCAACTGCGGACAGTGTTGATGTTATTCATCCCTGGGCAGATCAGGCAATGGATTGTGTATTCATTAAGCCTCTTTCTGTTATGAACAGTACTCCACTTGTTGACTGGCTTCAGAATTTTGCAGAGTTGGGGAATGTTTCTTTCCGGGGGGACGCTGCTGCGCTCCTGGAAGACATAAGGATCAGTATTGATAATCCAGTGGATTGAATCCGCATTGCATAGATCACCTATGATGTGATTCGGAAGAGGTACTTTTTCTGACTCTATGAGAATTACATACAATGTTTTATCATGAGATTGACAGGCGCATTGAATCTTGTGTTTCTTTTAAATGGAAAGAGGTTTTTGAACATGGGTACTCTTTTCTTTCTGGTGGTGCTTTTTGCGGGTTTTTTTGGTGAAGATGGAACGGAATATCTGATATTCAGAGAATCTGCCATTTATGATGATGTGCCTGAGTATGAAAACGGCTGGTTCGGGTTGTTTCAAGCAGATTCTGTTTATGTATTGAGGAGTGTGGCTTTTGAACTCCGGGAGAGTACTTATGTACCTGATCAGTGGGAGAGACCAGAGCCGGTATATGTAAACCTTCCAGATGAACAGGACTGGCCGATGCTGGTTATTGGATCGCCAGTAATGAAGTTTCAACAGGGAATTGTTCCCACTGCATACAGATCATACACTGATCTGAATCTGGGAGATTCCATTTTTCTTGTAGCACCGGGAGTGCAGGAAACACGCCTTTTTACCACTGAATACGGATTGTTTATTTCATGCGGTGATGTTATCCAGTGGGTCTCGAGAACGCGCCTGAGTGAGGTGAACAATGGAAATTCAATCGCTCTTTGCTGGGCAGGTGATCTCGATGGAGATGGGGAAATGGACCTGATTCTGGATGATATTGATGACAGTTATTACCGTTTGTACTGGAAACTCTACCTGTCCTCTGAAGCAGAACAGGGCTTACTCGTTAAATGTGTTGCTTCGTTCTATGACGTCTACTACTGATCAGACTGGAATTGCAGACTGAAGTTTCAGGAGGTTCAAATTGTTTGGATCAGCTCCTCTTGATGTCAACAGAAATATCGAACGGGTTTCTTCGTTTGTAATTAACAACAGTCGCACAGGCAGTAGATTGGCAGTGTGATTTCGACTGCATCAGGGAGGGCACTATGAAACATTTGGCTACAGTCTTCTTCATTCTGAGTTGTGGATGCGTGGTCATCAATTGAATTCCGCTGAGTGTGAGAATGTTCGCCGGGAGATGTGCTGTGTGGCTCCTGTGGGAGCAGGAGAAATGTAAACATATTTTGCCCACATTGGAGACTTACAGATTGACAGCGAGATTTATGACGTTGCAGTGCAAAGGCTCATACTCATAGGAATGGATGCTCCACGGGGACTTCGCCACCGGCTGCTTCTTTTTGATACCGATTTTGATCTCGTGGCATCCTTTGAATACGATTTTAATTCCTCAGAACCTCTCTGGTGTGAAGGAGATCGTATATATCTTTTCGGCACCAGTGGCTCGTTCTACGGGGTAGAAGCATCTGCCAGTCTGGACAGTCTTATGGTGGCCGAGTGCGCTACCGGGAATGTTCTTGATTTCAGTGGTGGGCCGTGCAGTACCATACTGACCAGGGAAATGAAATACGGTAGTTCAGGCGGTTTATCGGATGACCCGTGGCAGGCTGTTTCCAGATACTGATCTGTTTGAAAAGAGCCGAGTACACGGATCCAATTCAGGAGACACACCGTTTTCCTGCCGAAGTTCGTACCACAATGCCTGATGTTTGAGGTTTTGACAAAGCAATATCTGCCCGGATCTCAGTGTTGCTACTGGAAAAGTCTCTTTATTCCTCCGAAGGTTACCCTTGCCAGAGCCGTATCGTAGTCATCAACTTCGAAATTGTCCATGTAGAACATAGGTTGAGCACTGTCGTAACCGCAGACTACTCCGGACATGCCCATATCAAGATTGTGTGTGTTGTCCTGAGCGGTGGAGTTCACAGAACCATTCACAGATAACTTGAGTTCCACAGGGTTTGTTCCTGTGACTTCAAAGGATAGATTGTACCAGGTATTTGCGCTCATAGGTAAATAATAATCCTGGGCAAGTATTGTGTACTCTCCAGTTGCATCTACATAAGCTATCACAGTTGCACCGAGCGGTGGAATTGCAGGAAAAATTCCTGCCATGTAACACTCAGTATTAGAGCCGGTGAGCCTGGTGAGCATACCGAAGACTGCTTCTGACCCTGTAAACTTCACGTCTGTGCTAATTGATCCTTCAAACCAGACAGCAGATCCGAGACACACATAAGTGGCAAAACTGTCACTGCCCCAGGAAGTCTCAACAACATTGTTACCGCCGTCATCAGCCACCAGCAGGTTGGCACCCACTCCAGGACGAAGCCAGTATGGTGAACTGTCCAGGTTATCACCGGGAGAGTAGGATTCAAAATTGTCAGAGAAGTCTATTGCAAAAAGTAAAGATGGCAGAAAGAACATAAACAGAACCGTTTTCGTTTTCATTGTGGAATCCTTTCGATTGAGATAAATATGAGTATTGACAATGTATGAAATATGCTTTCTACAGCAGCAAGTCAAGCTTTGGTATGGGTATATTTTCATGCTACTGACTTGTTTGTTTAACTTTCATTTGAATATATTTTAGTATAGAAATACACCAGTTCCAGGGAGGCATTAAATGCAAATATCTTTCTGTTTATTTGTAGGTATGCTCTTCTTACCTCTGAGCCCTTCAGGAGGTTTTGAATGAAATGCTCTGGTCTTGCACGGTTTCTTCCTCTGTTATTACCTGCTTTCTGCAGCGCACAGCTTTATCAGGATGCTTTCTGAACCAGGGAGCTGGATGGAGCAGGAGAATTTCACTTAATTTCTGATACTTTTAATGATGATGTATACCCGGACCTTGCTCTGGGCAGTGAAGATGGATACTGTCTGATCCTTATAGGGCAGGGAGACGGTTCATTCATTGTTTCCGATTCAATTGAGATTCCATACCCAGTAGAAGAGCTTGCTGCAGGCGATTTTGATAACGATACCGGCGTTGATATTCTTGTGAGAACTCCGTTTCCGTTAAGTCTTTATACTCTGCTCAATCAGGGAGCAGGGAATTTCGGTACCCCTTTTGCGTCAGGTGTATCTTGTTATCAATTGACTGTCTGTTCTTTTGACCAGGACGATGATCTGGATGCCCTGGCAACCTCGGGATACATGGTGTCATTTCTGAAGGGGGCAGGGGATGGGACTTTCACTGACTCAATACTGACCCCGCAGATAGACTGGTTCTATAGGATAGATAATGCAGATTGCAACGGTGACGGTATTCAGGATTTTGTTCTGATGACCCTTGATTATGTAGCCGTGTATCTGGGTGATGGTACCGGTGGAATATCCGGTGGTGGGAAATACGGTTGTTATCCCGGACAAACACCGGCAGCCACAAGCATTACAACCGGCTACCTGAATTCGGACAGTATTCCTGATATAGTATTAACAACAGCTACGTATTCAGGTGAAACAGTATTCTCTCTGACGGGAAACGGTAACGGGAGCTTTGAAACTGTTGGAACTGGATGGCTGGAGACTTTCTTCGATCAATCGGTTATATGTGACATCGATCTGGATATGAAAAACGATGTTTTTCTTGCTGGTTCGCCTGATGGCCAGATAACAGTATTAAAGGGCGACGGGGCTGGGGGGTTCAACGAGATCCCTATGTATGAGAACAGCGGTTTTGCAGCCTATGGAATGGCTGCTGTGGTAGATTTTGATATTGACGGCGATATTGACTTTGCTGTAATAGGTCAGACCACAGTCGGCTCTCCTGAAATCAGGGTTTATCTTAATCAGGCAGTGGAGCTTGAAATCGAGAAGCAGTCAGCTCTGGTTCCGAATCTTGTGCTGCAATGTGAGCCGAATCCGTTTACTGAGACTCTCGGCGTTACATTCTCCACGCCTGAAACCGGCAATGCCAGGATTTCTGTGTTTGATCTAGCTGGAAGACTGGTTGATACTCTGGCTTTCGGTACAGTTGCTCCGGGACAGCATTATGCATCATGGAACCCCGGCTCCGCCATTCCTCCCGGCAGGTATTTTATCTGTCTTGATTCCACGGGCAACAGGGTTGTTAAGTCAGTGGTTTTACAGAGATAACTCTCTTAATACCGTTTTTGAGATTCTTATGATCCAGTGTTACTGTTCAATTCTTCGCTCATGGGTCTAATTTTTGCAGTTGAAAAGATGAATTCAATGGAGAAGCCAAAGAACTCGCTTATTCTGAATGCAAGATCCAGACTGGGGTTGTAATCCTGCCTTTCAAGGTAGCCCACAGTCTGGGGATTAACTCCAATCTGCTCTGCAAGTTGTTTCCTTGAAATACCCTTCTCTACTCTGAGATTCTTTACTCTGTTGTAGAGTTTCCTGGTTTTCATTCTGTAACCTCAGGAACTCCCTTTTTCCATACTATCATGGTGCCCGGTAGAGTGTGTGAAAAGTAGATCATGCTTGCTACAAGTGGCATTGAGATGGTGTACTGCGGGCAGATGTTCATCCGACCAATAAGAGAGAGAGCAAACATTATTAAAAGACAGATAACCGCAAACCATCCATAGGATTCACTCAGTGCCCAGTGGGTGAGAGCTAACTCACGTTCGTCAAGATCTTTAGATTTAGAGTGGGTAAGTTTCCATATTCCAGACTTCTTGTGAAGAGGAACGAATGTTAGAGCCACAATCAATACACATGAAATTCCAATTGCGTCGTAGATGTGCGACGCAGCTCTACCTCTGTAGACAAAGTAGAATGTGACATTCATGATGATCAGGGCTGCATAGTTCACTACTGCCAGCATTTTTAGGTTCTTCATTGATCTGCTCCTTGCGTATGAAAATTAGAGACTGTTGTAAATATACGCAAAATGTTGCAAGCAGGCAACAGGATGAGTGTTGCTGTATCCGGTTCTTGTCTGTTTAAAAGAATCTCTGCTCTGTCTGCTCAATGAGGTGCGTCAGGTGCCAGATGCCTGTGCTGTCCGGTTTGCAGACCAGGATGAATTCTCCATTTTGTATGAAGCCCGTGTACCCCTGGTCTGGATCAAAGTTGTGGCACTTTAGCTGATAACTTCTGGGATATGCCAGGGATTCACCTGAAGGATCATCGGGCCATGTGTACTGCTCCTCTCCTTCCAGATACAGCTCACAGCATTCGTACCCGGAGAAGTATCCCTCTGCAATGGACAGTTCAATGTCGTAGTCCCAGGTGCTGTCAATGACTCCGTCACCGTTGTAGTCGTCCCAGTCTTCCTCCAGGAGATGGTGCAGGAACCCCTTATCCAGAGTTACTGCAAGAAGAGCTGCGTCTCTGGTGTTGTAGGCATACTCGTAATTATCAATTACTTTCCATCCTTCGTTCACTGGGTCATGGGGAAGTACTGGTGTAATTATGCCCGCTGCATTACTACCGCATGCCGCTAGAATCAGAGATATTGTGACGAGTACCGTGGCTGCTTTCAGCATTGTTCCTCCAGCTGGGTGGCTTAAACCCGTTATTCTTTCTCAGATGATGGATCAGGATCGCACTTGAGATAATAGTGATAACAATGGCAGGAGTTCCAGCCTCTATTCCGAAAGAGCCTCCGGTGAGCCATGCAGGCCCTTCCAGATTGGCTTTGAAGAGGCTTTGAGCTTCAGTTCCAGAGACTGCAATGTCAAAAATACCTCCCATGGTGAAGTTCCAGGCAAAGTGCAGTGCAGAAACCACCCAGAGATTTCTGGTGGCCATGTATACCAGGGACATCAGAATGCCGAACTCAAGACCTACAGCAACGCTGGACCACAAAGTCGCATTGGGGTTTGTTGCGTGGGTAAGAGCACCTTCAACGGCTACAATGAGAAGGGCAATAAGGCTTCCTGCCCATTTTTCCACAAGCCTGAAGATCACTCCACGAGTAAGCATCTCTTCAATGAATCCCACGATAATCATTAATAGAATGTACTTGATCACTGTACCTGAAGGTTGAATACCCAGAATGGTGTAGTTACCGGTTATGGCCAGTATGGCTACTTGAAGGACAATGAGTCCGGAACCAATTGCTAAACCCAGTAGAACTTTTCTCTTCCACTGCTTTGCATCATACTCCCACATGGGGCAGTACTCAAACTTTTTCAGATACAAACGGTAAAAATATGTAGTTAACAGAATGAAGAATGAGACCTGTATAAACCTGCCCGGTATCGTATCAAGGATCCCGGCAGTTCTCAGGAGAAGCTTTGCTCCTATGGCTCCAAGGCATCCAAATCCGACAAAGACCAGCGCTATCAGTAATAGAAATAAAGGGTGTCTCTGCTTTGTACTCATTTTGCTCCTGTCTGGTGTGTTTACTGAAGGACAGACTGCAGGCATCCTGTGTTACAACTCAACATTCTTAAGAGATCTTATGTTTTGCAGGAATATGACTCAGTTTATGGAAACCGCTTCGCTGAGTATCCATCCCTGAACATCTTCTTCCAGCGGGCTGTCATACAAATCAACCTTGAACCAGGTTGCAGTTATGCCAATGATTGCTGCAGCAGAGTTGGAGGGAATGATTGCCAGCGGGGTTGAAGTGGTGTCCTGATCAGGGTAGACAGGGGTATCCATCTGGGTCATTGCATATGAAACATCCAGTTTCGGAGCCCATATAACGGTAAGTGAGTCTGTTGCCACGCTGCTGTCCGGTGGTAGCCATCTGTACCGGAAGCTGCATGTGTTGGCGGCCTGAGCTACTCCTGGTTCGAAGCCCAGCCATCCGGATGCAGTGATCACTTCCAGTGTGACAGTTTCCCCTGGCAGGAGCTGCGACCAGATCTCGGAACGGGAATTCGGTCTTGAATAAACATCCAGTGAGTCAAGGGATTCGAATGCAGCAGGTGAGGCCGATACAGAGGAAATGGTGATGGCCAGAAGTGAGAAAATTACGTGAAATCTCATAAAACCACCTTTCAGTTTTGTATTGTAATGTAATTCCTTTTACAGGTCCTGGCAAAGAAGCCTTTACCTGAGAGGGAAAATATGCGATTATTGCCGGATAGAAATAACGCTGACAGGATGGGGGATGATGAGAGCTAAACTGGTGTATTGCAGTTATGGATATGAGCCCCATTCGCTGTATTTCCCCTCTGGAAACTGAATATGACCACAGTTGAAACAGCTACATGCTCAGTAAACCGATACCTTGCTCCACTGCTTCCACGGGCTGTTCTTGTGGTATTCGCTGTGGTTCTTCTTCCCAGATTTCTTTTGTTCTTTTATCTCGATGGTGAACTTCCTCAGCCGGTGAGAGATCAAGCATTGTACATACATACTGCAGGCCAGATAGCTACTGGTCATGGTTTTTCATTTTCAAGTGACCTCGGGCTGATGAAGAATCTCAGGAATGCAGATGACAGTCCTCAACAGCACTGGACCGGGAGTTCCGACTACATGTTTGGTCTTGCTCCTGTGGACACCCCCACTGCTGTAATGGAACCTGGTTATCCGGTGCTTCTTGCTTTCTTCTTCTCCCTTTTCGGAGCGGTAAGTGGATCGGTCTTTTCTTTAAACCTTCTTTTTGCTCTTGGTGGGGCTTTTGCAGTAAGAAAACTTGTAATGGATGTCTGGGGGGCTGAGTCAGGACTCATGGCTGCAATTCTCTGGTCCCTGTATCCACCTTTCGTGTACTACTCAGCCTATGCAATGACTGAAACCGCTCATTTTGCTCTGTTGATAATATCTTCCATGCTTATTCTTTCTGCGGGGAGAGGTGAAAGCAAGGGTTTTCTTGCTGGACTTGTTACTGGTGCATTTTTCCTGATCCGGGCGACTGCCCTGTTCCTTGTTCCACTTCAACTTCTTTATCTTGCCTGGAGAAGGCGATGGAGGTCACTTCTTTTTCTCTCTGCTGGTTTTGTTGTGGCGGTTTCTCCCTGGGTGGTAAGAAACTGGATATCTCTGGGAGAACCGGTACTAATGCCTACGAAGGGCTCACTTAACATGTGGATGAGGAACAATCCAGAGGTTCTTGCTCTTGAAGGTATTTTTGTACCTGCGGATATTCCCGTTAATAATCTTTCAATGCTGGAGTATCCTTCCACTGATTCCATTTCGGGTGAGCTGGAAAGAAGCGGAGCACTGGGAGAATCAGCCCGTAATTACATGTTGAGCAATCCTCGACTAATGCTATGGCTTTCCTGGAACCGTGCTATTGAATTTCTAGCACCGGGAGGCAGTACTCTTGGCTCCAGAGGGATGCTGGCCGGCCTGCTGATCTATCCTCTGATGTTGTTTGGAGGGATTGGTCTATGGCGAAATCGATCTCATCCTGAAATACTATTTCTCATTGCTCTTTTTGTTTTGTATCTTCTGATGCATGCTATGGCACATGGGGGTGTCAGATACAGACTACCGGTAGATTCAGTATTCCTGGTGGGGGTCGCACTTGTAACATGTTGTGAGAAGAGGAAATAGTGAACAAGTTGAAGAGAATCCTGTTTGTTTTCCCTGAAACTCGATATCCTTCGGGACAGCCACCACTTGGAATAGCCATGCTCTCTGCTGTGGCAAAGCAGTGCGGTGTTGAAACTCTGCTCTGTGACATGTCTTTTCAGAAGAAGCCGTTTGAGCATCTTCGTACATTATTGAGTGAGTTCAAGCCGGATGCAGTTTCAATTACTGTAGTAACCCCCCAGATCAGAGCCACTCTTACCGCCTGCGAGGTTGTCCGAAAATTTGCACCAGATGCATACCTGATGATCGGAGGTCCTCACGCCACGGTACTTCCAGTAGAAACCCTTGAAACCTCCGGTGCTGATATTGTCTATTCCGGCGAGGGAGAAATAGCATTTAAAAAGCTTATTGACGGCACCGATCCCGAGACAATTTCAGGTGCATGTTTTATGAAAAATGGAGAGGCAGTGTTGATTCCAGGTAAATTGCTTGTTGAAGATCTGGATTCACTTCCCATGCCTGACAGAGATATATTTGATATGGATAAGTATTTCAGCACCTGGTATTCAATGGACAGGGTAGATTCCGGGCTCAAGGGAACAACAATTATGGGCACCCGGGGATGTCCTTATGTATGTACATTCTGTCAGCCCACGCTTTCAGAAATATTCGGTAAGAAGATGCGTAAGAGATCTCCTGATTCTCTTGTTCAGGAGCTTAAATTTCTGGTGGAAAAGTATTCAATCGATGCCTTCATGTTTGAGGATTCCACATTCATTGTGGATCATCAGTGGGTTACCGAGATCTGTTCTCTCATGAACAGCGAGGGCTTGAAACTCAAGTGGTGTTGCAATGTCCGGGCTGACCTTCTTACAGAGGAGCTTCTTGATACTATGGTCGATGCCGGTCTCTCCAAGGTGAACATGGGAGTTGAATCTGCTTCACAGCGGGTTCTTGATGACATTTACAGAAAGGGAATCACCGTAGAAGGAGTAAGAAAAGCTCTTCGAATGTGCTTATCCAGAGGAATATTTGTTCAGGGATATTTCATGCTTGGAGCTCCGGGAGAAACCATTGAGGAGATGAAGCAGACCATAGCATTTGCAGCCAGAGAGCCGTTCAATGATGCACTTTTTGATATAACTACACCATTTCCTCATACAGAACTCTGGGAGATGTCAAAAGAGCTTATCAATGCTGATTATTCCGAGTTCGACTGTTTTCATAAAAGCGTTTACACCCTTGATGGCATCACACCACAGCAGATAGAGAAGCTGAAAAGGAATGCATTCTGGAAATTTTATGCCCATCCGGCTAGAATATTAAAGACGGTTCGCACAGTTCTGGGACCTCGTAACTTCAAAAGAACTATGTTGAAGGTGAGGAGAGTATGAGAGAAGTTATAGTTACTATTGATGATGGAGGTATGCATCCAGCTGTTAACGCAGCAATCCAGAGATGTATTGAGACTGGAAGCGTGAACAGAGTAAGTATCATGGCAACAGGTGCTAGTTTTGCAGAGGCAAGCATGATGGCCATGATGGGGGGTGTTCGAGTTGCTGCTCATCTTGACTGCATCCAGGGTCCATTCTTACTGAAAGAAAGCAAGTTTCCTGAATCTTTCGCAGCATGGCTCAAATCCGGAGATTCACTTGCGGACGCGGTAAAGAAGGAATGGTCCGCTCAGATCGAGACTATCCTTTCAACCGGTGGTGTGGTTACTGCCCTGGACAGCCATCAGCATCTGCATAATCTGCCTGCTTTGCAGGAGGTAATTACATCTCTGGCAAGTGAGTACGGCGTCAGAACAGTCAGATCTGCGGTTTTGCCTGACAAAATGATGCGATTCCCATCAGGACTCAAATTGAATTCACTTGGGTGCGACCTCAAAGAAATACTTGAAACCAAGGGGCTCGTAACATCTGACAGGATGCTGGGATTCGGAAAAGCAGGAAAGATCAATAAGAAGTATTTGAAAAAATTCACGTCTCTCTGCAGCGAGGGAACTACTGAGGTCGTGATGCACCCGGCAACTGAGAATGTATGGTCCTCCGGACAACCCGGGGAACTCGAACTTATGACTTCTGAATGGTTCGGTGACTGGTGCAGAGGAAAAAATTAGAACTTTACATTATTCTGCTGGCTGTTTTTGCAAGACTTGCAGTTTTTTATCTTGCTGCCAATGATTTCTTTCTTGTTGGGGAGGGGCAGGTTCAAGCCAATCTTGCAGAGAACATTGTCTCGGGCCGAGGGTTCATGTTATCAGAATCCATGTTTCACGATCCAGACCCGAGACGTAATGCAAGTCTTGCGTTCTTCAGGGAAACAGGCGGGTTTTACGGAGCCTTGATACCGGAGCAGCCCACTACCTTTCTGGTTCCAGGTTACGCATTATTCGAGGCGCTCATATTCTTGATTACCTCTCCGGGCAATCTTCTTGCTGTCATTGGGGTTCAACTCGCACTGGGTTTGCTCACCGTTTTTCTTGGATTGCGTCTGGCTTCGCGATTTCTCTCGGGAAAGTGGTTTATTGCAGCCGGTATATTCATGGCTCTTGATCCCTTCGAACTGTACTACCAGGCGATCCCGGCAACACAAGCTCTCTTTTCGCTCCTGTTCATGGCAGGATTACTTCTATCCATTCGTTTTCTTGAGAAACCGGATATTTCCCGTGGGATCTTTACGGGAATTCTCTGGGCAGTAACTTTCCTTGTAAGACCTGCAGCCCTTCCCATGATAATCTGGCTTGCTGTGATTGTACTCATAGCATGGAAATGCTCAAGGAAAGTAATTCCCGCTGTTCTTCTTCTTGCTGTTTCATTCGGGGTAATACTTGCTCCCTGGGTTATTCGAAACAGGAATACCATGGGACGATATCAGCTTCTTCCCCTGCAGGGCGGGGTACAGATGTGGGAATACAACGGGAAAATATTTACTGATGCATTTCTTGATGAAGCGGAGGGCGCAAAGCTTCTTTACGGACCGGTGAGAAATGTCTGGTTGAGGAGACTTAACAAGCCGGATCTGGCTGAATTTCCTGATTTCTCCGATGAAACGGAATTTCAGCGGGACAGTATTCTGTACCTGCGTCAGAATGAGTTCATCATGTCAAACCCCGGTATGTTCAGCCACCTGGTTGCATGCAGATTTGTGGAATTTTTTAAACCCTTCCCGTTAAATCGTTTTTCACCGGCGCATACTGCCCTGGGACTGTTATCGTTTTTCTGGATTGGAGTGTTCTTTCTTGCCGGCGTGATACTTCTGCTGCGTAAAGGCTGGCCGGGGGTGTTTATGTCCGGTGTGATCGCAGGATACATCCTTATGCACCTTCTTACCGCATCCGGAACGCCTCACAGAGTCGCCCTTGATATTCCGCTGGTGATCGTTTCACTTACGGCAGTTAAGTACTCCTATGAAAGGCTTAGAGCCGGAAAAGTTTCAGCGTGAAAACCCTGGTGGTTAAGACCCACGCATTTGGAGACTCACTTCTGGCCACACCAGCTGTTGCAGCTCTTATTGCTGAAGGTGACAGTGTCACTGTTCTTACGGGTCCTTCTTCACTACCAGTGTGGGAGCGTTTGCCGGGAATTACAGAACTGATTCAGTCTCCAGCACCATGCAGCACAGCAAAGCTTTTCCTCTGGTCGGTTCTGAACCTGCAGAGAGGTTATGACCGTGTTCTTCACTTTGGTTCTTCTGTAAATGCATACCGCTGGCTTCGATTTCTCACCGGACTGAAAGCAGTCAGCGGCGGAGATGGTAAGACCGGTTTTGGTGTTGCCAGACCTGCAGCTGAAGATTATTGCAGAATAGCAGGAGTTCAGTGTTCAAGTTTACAACCAGTATTTCCAGTGACACAAGTGGAAATGAATTCTGCAGGTAAGCATTCAGGGGTATCGCCTTATGTTGTGCTTGCTCCAGGCGGAGCCCGGAACGCCAGAGACTTTGTTCCGCAGAAAAGGTGGCCCGTGTCTAGGTGGGGGGAAGTATCTCTCTATCTTCAATCAAAAGGTTTCAGGGTTTTCCTGGTGGGAGGGCAACAGGATAAGTCGGAAATTTCTTCTGTTTCCGGGGTGAATCTGGCAGGAAAGCTCACATGGGGTGAGACTGCTGCACTGATCTCCAGGGCGACTTTGTTTGCCGGTAACGACAGTGGTCCAGCTCACCTTGCAGTGGCAGGTGACACCCCTGCACTGATTCTTTTCGGCCCCACAGATCCTGATGCTCTTTATGAGAAAGGCAGCATTATTCCTCTTTGTGGAACTGTGTCCTGTTCCCCTTGTTACGCCAATAGTATTTTCCCAGGTTGTGCCTTCGACGAGGATTGTATGACTTCAATAGAAACTGAAAGGGTATTTCATGCCCTTGAGGGGATGCTACAAAAATGAAAATTACAGCTCTAAACCCACCATTTATTCCTCAATTCAGTCGTGGACAGCGAAGCCCTGCAGTTACGAGAAGTGGAACACTGTACTATCCGATCTGGCTTTCATATGCAGTGGGAGCGCTTGAACAGGCAGGGCATACTGTCCAGTTCATTGATTCTCCTGCAATGGATCTTGATCTCACAGCGACCATGGGTAAAATCAAAGAATTCTCACCTGAACTGGTAGTGTTGGATACTTCCACTCCTTCAATTCTTTCAGATACAGAGATTGCGGATATGATCGCAGTTACAGGAGCAACAGTATTTATTTCAGGGACTCATCCTTCTGCTCTTCCTCACGATACCGTGCTGCTTGGTAAGAGTTTTCATGGAGCTATTCTGGGAGAATATGAGAAACCCCTGCTGGCAGTTGTTGCTGCCCTGGAAAAAGGTCTTCCCGTTGAAGGTATTCCAGGAACTGCGATCAGACTTTCTGATGGAGTATCTGTTAATGTTACACCTCCTGAAGGTTACCTCTCTGATCTGGATTCCCTTCCATTCGTCAGTTCTGTGTATTCAGCTCATCTTCCTGTGTCCAGATATAATAATCCCAATGCTTTACACCCGCAGGTGATGATTGTGGGGGGCAGGGGCTGCCCTAATCAGTGCAGTTTCTGCGTTTTCCCCCAGACTCTTACTGGTCGTCATTACAGAAGTCGGTCAGTTAAGAATGTCGTGGCTGAAATGAAATGGGTGCAGAATAATATGCCTGAGGTTAAGGCTGTCTTTTTTGAGGACGATACAATTGCCGCCGATATGCAGAGATTGCGGCAGCTCTCGGCTGAGATCATAAAAGGGGGAGTTACGATCTCCTGGACATGCAACATGAGAGCAACAGCTGATCTTGAGACTCTGCGCCAGTGTCATGCAGCAGGTCTGAGATCTGTTTGCGTTGGTTTTGAAAGCGGTTGTGATGAAATCCTTGAATCCATGAGGAAGGGATTAAAAACAAAGCAGATGATTGAGTTTATGGAGAACGCAAGAAAAGCTCGTATTCTTGTCCACGGTTGCTTCCTTTTCGGAATTCCAGGCGAAACAAGAGAAACTGCCAGCAGAACTCTGGATTTTGCATTGAAACTGAATCCTG
Source organism: Candidatus Sabulitectum sp. (assembly GCA_029940175.1). Taxonomy (GTDB): domain Bacteria; phylum Fermentibacterota; class Fermentibacteria; order Fermentibacterales; family JCC-6; genus Sabulitectum. The sequence goes on from JAOZRM010000050.1 coordinate 16,554, forward strand.
ATACTGCACAGTTCTATCCCCTTATGGTTTATCCTGGAACTGATGCATATGCTGATGA
>JAOZRM010000051.1 GCA_029940175.1 Candidatus Sabulitectum sp.
TTATTCATCCCAACATCTACAATAACTGCACCTGGCTTTATCCAATCACTTTTGATCATTTCGGCTCTGCCAACAGCGGCAACCAGAATATCCGCCTTGCGACATTGTTTCATCAGGTCCACAGTTCTACTGTGTGCAACTGTAACTGTACAGTTCTCTCTAAGGAGTAATGCAGCCATGGGCTTCCCAACTATGTTGGATCTGCCAATTATCAGAGCGTCTCTGCCGGACATGGGAATGTCGTGATGACGGAGCAGTCCGATAATACCCGAAGGAGTACATGGAAAAAGACCTTCCTCACCTCTCCACAGACGTCCAACATTCACCGGATGAAAACCGTCAACATCTTTTTCCGGTAAAACTGCTGAAGCGATCGCGTCAACTGAGATATGGTCAGGTAGAGGGAGTTGAACAAGAATACCATGAATACTGTTATCAGAGTTGAGTTCATCAACAAGCTGAAGGATCTCGATTTCACTGGTTTCCACAGGTAAAGAAATAACACTGCTGTTAAATCCCACCTTTTTACAAGCCTTCTCCTTGGCCCCCACATAAACCTTACTTGCAGCATTATCACCAACCATTATAACTGCAAGCCCGGGAGGCGGTCCCTGAAGTTCGTCCACTCGCTCCTTTAAAGAAGCTCTGACAACTCTCGCATATTTCCTGCCGGAAAGAACAAGAGGCATAGCTTAACCTTTTGTGATCTTCTCGATCTGAACCCAGGTCTGAAGCTGTCTGTGACCGGTTTTTCTCTGGTATCCTTTGCGTCGTTTGCGTTTGAAAATTACTACTTTGGGTCCCTTGGATTGCTCAACGATCCGAGCTGAAACCTTGATGCCTTCAATAAACGGATGCCCCACAACAACTTTATCCTCTTTAGCCACTAGAAGAACATCTTCAAAGGTATGGGAAGCTCCCTCTTCTCCTTCAAGATGAGGTACCATTAACTTCATGCCCGGTTCAACTCTGAACTGAGATCCACCTGTTTTTATAATCGCGTACAATTCCTACCTCCATTTATATTATCACAAATACCCAATAATGCGTAATTCACTATTACACCCGAACCGCGCAAATTTATACTATTTCAGCCCTTCGAGGTCAAGCTCTGGCATCAGGGGAATACAAACCGGTGATTTCCTCGTGTGAATCAAGTGAAAACACCTTGAATTCCGCCTGAAGCATTCTTTCGTCCTCATGAACGTGAACTGAAAGCTTGTCACTTCTTGCAGTAAGATACTCCAATCGTCTCCCGTCATCCTCCATGAGATACTTCGATACAAGAGGATTAATGGTAACCACAATATTCCTGTGCTTCTTACCGTTTGCAGCCCTCTCAAGAAAACGCTCTATTTCTGTGAGAACACTCACCGGAGTCTGGATTCTACCTGTACCGGCACAATGTTCACAGGGAACGGACATGGATTGAACAAGACTGGGACGCACACGCTTTCTGGTCATTTCCACCAGACCCATAGGGCTGACCTGACAGGTCTTCGTGGGAGATCTGTCTCTACCGAGTTCGGCTCTAAGGCGGTTAACCACCTTATCGCGATGGGAAGAGTTATCCATATCAATGAAATCAATAACGATGATTCCACCAAGATCACGAAGACGCAACTGACGGGCAACTTCGCTGGCAGCCTCCATGTTTGTCTTTAGTATTGTGTCTTCCTGTCTTTTGCGCCCTACATATCTTTTCGTGTTCACATCTATTGCCACAAGAGCCTCAGTGTGGTCAATGACGATGGATCCTCCACTCTTCAGAAGGACTTCCCTGCGGACAAGACCGGAAATTTCCTTCTCAACGCCATACTGGTCAAAAATGGGTGTTTTGCCCCGGTAATACTTAACCTTACCTGCCACATCAGGGTCAAAAGTTTTCAAATACTTCCTGATCTGCTTTGCAACAATCCTGGAATCGCATACAATTGAGTTCACATCAGGAGTAACCAGATCTCTCACAGTCATTGTTATAAGATCATGCTCCTGATGGAGAAGTGCAGGTGCCTTCGATTTCGCAGAAAGGGCACCAATTTCCTTCCATTTGTTCACAATCCTTTCAACGTCAGTCTTGAAGCTCTCTTCATCCTTGTCAATACCGGCAGTTCTGGCGATAATACCAAATCCTTCAGTTCTGACATGCTGAGTTATCTTTCTCAGTCGACCTCTCTCCTGACGATCGGTGATCTTTCTGGAAACACCTGCCACAGAATCGCCCGGCATACTCACAACGTAACGTCCGGCAATGCTTATTCTAGTGCTGACCCTTGCACCCTTTGTTCCAATTGGTTCTTTTGTGATCTGCACAAGAATTCTTTTACCTTTTTCAAGAACCTTCTCGATGGGTCTGCGGGTCTCGTCGGACCTGGGAGGTCTCCCTTCAATAAGTGCCTTTGCAAAACTTTTTTCATCCACTAGCTTTTCGCGCACATCGGAAACGTGGAGAAAAGCACTTCTCTCCAGTCCAATATCCACAAAAGCCGCCTGCATCCCGGGTAGAACAGCATTGATCCTGCCAAGATAGATGTTTCCGACTATGTGCCTATCGTCTGCCATTTCAACGATAAGCTCCATAAGTCTGCCATCTTCAAGAACAGCAATTCGAGTTACCTCAGGATGCTGGTTGACAATAAAATCAACCTTCATTAGTTACATCTCCTTCAGTTACCACCATGAGTGGAACAAGCTGCCCCATCTGGTCAGTAACGTAAATGTTGGTTCTGACTATAGATCCCCATCTCACTCCCGCAGCTTCCATGATCCTGTCGGGTCTGGAAGCTCCAATATTGGGATTGGAGATCATGCTTACTTTATTTCTATCTAACACTGAAATGGATGAAACAAGTTCACTCCCTTTCAGGTAGTCAATCAATTTTTCGGTACTATCAATACCATGGATAATATACTCTGCTGCGGTTGTCAAAGAACCTGGCGATCTGTACTTCCCCGAAATCCTCTTCATAGCAGTTATTCTAATAACGGGATGCAGCACATCGGAAAGAGATTTCCGCACCACTTCCAGATCAACAGATTTCATGAGCTGGAAGTCAAGGTACTCACTCTCGCTACCCATACCCAGAGGAATCGGCTGGGAAAAAACAAGTTTCATTCGTCTTGCAAAACCGGAGCTGTAATACACCGGAAGTCCACTTCTTCTAAATGCCCTGGTCCACATCCTTACCATATCAAGGTGAGATGTGAAACGAGAGAGTCCGGTCTTGGAATACCTGAGGCGCACTCTCTCCACGGGTAGCTGTGCTTCTGGACGAACACTTGTCTCTTCACTGAATACAAGTTCCGGAAAAGGAGATACATTACCGTCACAACCTCCGCAAAAACTGCAGCCTGCCTCTCTGCAATCTGGAAGAATTTCCTCTTTGCAGGAACGTTCGAACTCCTGTATCAACCACTGCCTGTTCACACCGGTATCAACAAAATCCCATGGGAGTCGATCCTCAATATCAAAACTTTCCTTCTGTTTCCCACCAATTAGTTCTTTCCATATATCCCAGCGAAACAGATCACTCCACCCGTCAAAAACTGCTCCGGCCAGGTAAGCTCTCTCCAGAATATCCTGGGATTCTCTTCCACCGGAACAGAGGAAGTTCTCCACTACGGAAACTTTCGGGTCATTCCATGAAACCCTGGCTCTCCGGCAGTTACTCCGTACCAGCTGAATTCTTCTCCAGAGCTCTTCATGCCCAGGCTGTTCAGACCACTGGAATGGAGTATGGGGTTTAGGAACGAATGGGGAAATAGCTGCAGTAACCTTCCTTTTCTTACCCATGATCTTTGCCACTGCGTCAGCCAGTGATGCAATTGCCAGTACATCCTCATCTGTTTCTCCGGGAAGACCTATCATAAAGTACAACTTGATCCCGCGAGCCCCCATTCGAGAGGCTGTCTCGGCAGCCAGAATAATTTCTTGATGAGAAAGAGGCTTGTTGATGATTTTTCTCAATCTCTCGCTGCCTGCTTCCGGAGCCATTGTCAAACTGCCCTTGAAGAATTTTTTGATGCTAAGCCCGGGGAGAGTGTCAGGTCTAAGAGAAGGCTGAGATATTCTTAAGTGCATCTCCTCCTCAAGAACTCCGAATCCCGCAAGCAGTTCATTCAATCCGGAGTAATCACCGAAAGAAAGTGAAAGTACACCGGCCTGCTCCCAGCCTGTGCTGATAACCGACTCTTTTATCAGATCGAGAACATCCTCCGGTGACCTTTCCCGGACCGGTCTTGATAACTGAGAAGCCTGACAGAATCTGCACCCTCGGGTACAGCCCCGTGATATCTCCACAACTGCACGATCATGTGCCACTGTTGATATGGGAACAATCTGCTTAACCGGAGCATCTTTTTTTTCCAGTTTCTTTGCGATGGCCCAGTGAATTGTCTGTCCTTTGTGGTGCCTGGGAACCAGGACTGAAGGAAGAGTAGAAGCTCTGTACAGTTTCTCATCCCGATCAAGATTGGAACACAGTATCTCCATGAGAGGTAAAAGCCCTGCCTCCGCTTCTCCCAGAAAGAACACATCAACAAAGGGCATGAGAGGTACTGGATTAGCCAGACCTCCACCGCCGGCCAGAATAAGTGGATGGTCACCGCTGCGATCTTTCCACCTCAGATCAAGCTTCATAAGATCGATCAAAGAAAGAACATTGGTGTAAAGGATCTCGGTTGAGATGCCAAATCCCACCACTGCACTTTCAGATACAGGATCTCCAGTCTCAAGATCAAGCCAGGGCAGATTTCTTTCCTTCATTAACCGGTGCATGTCAGCTGCAGGATGAAAACCTCGTCTGACACTGTACTTTCCAGTTTCCAGTAACAGATGACGAACAACTTCCAGTCCGAAATTGGAAGCTCCAAGTTCGTAAGTATCAGGATAGACCAGAGTAACACGAGAACCATGTCTGCCGGGGGAATCGTTGTACTCAAACCCGATATACTGCTGTGGTCGATCTACTTCTTTCAGTGCATCAAGAAAACCGGCTTTTGTCAGATCCAGAAAGAGACCTCCTGAGAAACAGGATTACTGAACAAACCGCCAGCTCGTGTATCACTCACAGAAAGATCAAGAGCCATTTTCTTAGTGAGGGCTTCATCGGTGTCCTTCAAGTATCCTAATCGCCATAGAACTCCGTATCGCAATGATTCAACGGCAAAACCCCTTCGCTTCAGAAGATCTGTCCAGTTCTCACTGATACTGTCCAAATGATCCCGGACAACGATCCCCACCCACTGAAGTTCCGGATCCTCTTCTGAGAAAGAAGATTCCTTCTCCGGGAACAGCCAGGTCTGCTTGTTAGGGTTCACGATGTCGGTAAAGTGCCGAACCAGTTCAGAAACCGTTTCTCTACCACCGCTGGAAACTTCAAACTCCCACAGCTCATACCGATGAATTTTCAATGGAGGTAGTTGAAGCCTCATGTCTCTGATTGTATTTATGGCAGTTACTGCCTGCGGATCCGGTGTTTTCAGTTTCACCGCAATCTGAATGCTTTCCATTATTCAACCCCCAGATGCTTTGCAAGGCTTTTAAAAATAACAGCTCCGGGTCCCGGGTTTTCTTCAAGATCCTTTAAAGATGAATTTCTTCTTAAGTCACCCCAGTGACCTGGTGTATCAGGGGGAACCTGCCAGAGGTGGAGACTTCGTTCCGGGTGGGGCATCATGGCCAGTACATTGCCTTCTGAATTCATAAGACCTGCTATATCAAGAACTGACCCGTTTGGATTCTCCGGCCAACCCTGAGGAGCAGAACCGTCAACACCACAATATGTTAGACCGATATGACCGCCAACCTTCCCCATATCTTCCTCTCGGAAGACAAATCGCCCCTCGGCGTGAGCAATGGGAGCAGGAATTGAATCTGTACCCATAGCACAGAGCCAGGGACATTTCTGAATAGCATCCGGTCCAGCTTTCAAATGGATCCATCCGGACAGATAACCACTTCGCCCCGGTGCGAGATTACCAGCCAGTGCTCCCTGCACAGACCCGGGCTTCCAGCCGGGCACCAGCCCACTCTCAAGAAGAACCTGGGCTCCGTTGCAGATGCCCAGAACAGGTTTTCCATTCATGGCCTCTTCAAAAACCAGGTCCATAATTTCTTCACGAGCAGCGATAACACCGGCTCTGATCCTGTCCTGAAAAGAAAAACCTCCCGGTAGAACATAGGCATCAGCTCTGGCGTCTGAGAGTTTTCCGATATCGTTCCAGTTGTAAATCCGGGCATCAACGCCTGAATTCTTCAGTGCTCTTGCAGTCTCAAACTCACAGTTGGAACCGGGGAATCTTATAACAGCAGCACGAGGCATCAGAAGCCCTCCTCTCTCCAGATTATTGAAGCCAGTTTATCCGACCATTCCCCCCTCAAAGACCCCAGATCAACTGACCAGCCATTACCGGAAACCTTGCATCCGCTGCACACCTTTCCAGCCACTGAAACAAATTCCGGGAGTGTAACATCTTCGACGAAACGAGGATCAACTTCTACAAGATAACCCGGTGTCTCGGAGAAGAGAGTAACAGGATTTGAGTCGAGAGAGAACTCAATACCAAGCTTTCCACTGGCAAGTGCCATCTCCGCTCCAGCAACAGCAAGGCCGCCTCCACTGATATCATGTACAGAATAAGCTCTTGTGTCATGAATAACTCCAAGAACCCAGTCGGCCATTTTCTTCTCAAGAGAACCTCTGAAAACCGGAACTGTTCCTCCACGATGCTTGAGACAGGTACGGTAAAAAAGACTTCCACCCAGTTCATCTTTTCTTGTTCCGATAAGCAGGACCAGATTCCCCTCTTTTCGCAGAATAATATCAGTAGCTTTCCTGTGATCATGGATCTTGCCGAAAACAGCAACGATTGGAGAAGGAGGAATAGCCTTTCCACCGGTGGACTGGTTGTAAAAACTGACATTGCCTGAAACGATGGGCAGAGGATAATTACCCCCACTGAATCCCAGAGCATTACAGGCACTGGCAATACCTGCAACTGCCTGCTTGAACTGCCAGAATGCTTCCGGGTCCTCCGGATTTCCGAAATTCAAACAATCGGTAGCACACATGGGAGTAGCACCTGTAGCAACAACATTCCTTACCGCTTCGCCCACGGCGTGAGCTCCGCCAAGGAATGGATCAAGCTCACCGTACCAGGGATTTCCATCACCGCTCACAGCCAGTCCGGCACGAGAACCCTCCACAGGAACAGAAACGCAGGAATCCGCTTCTCCCGGCCTGAGTCTGGTTACTCCCTGCACTTCCGAGTCATAGTATGACCAGATATGCTTTCTGCTGCACCCCGACACCGATGTAAGGATCTTAATCAGATCACTTGAGGGATCACATGGTCTTTCAGCGGGTTCCTGTGCTTTAGTTTCCACAGGGGATTCTTCACGCTGATAAACAACGCCTTCAGTAATGTAGTTTATGGGTGTTTCCGCAGCATTCTCTCCCCGGCATACAACATTGTAAACAGGTTTGGAATTGAATTTTCCAATAACCGCCGCCCGACAGTGGGGAAAGAGCCTGGGCAACTCAAATTTTTCGTTATAAACTGCGAGAATATCATCTGCCACTGAAGCCGGTACGGCCAGGCCATACCTTTCCTGAGTTTCACTGCAGGCAATTACTTCGGGAGGAAGATTCTTTATGGAAACCGGCACTGCGTCCAGATCAACATCAATGCCCAAACCGCCATGTGCCGCCAGTTCACTGGTAACACAGGCGATACCTCCGGCACCAAGATCCTTGAATCCGAACTTTACACCCTTCTCAAAGAGCATATCAAGTACTGCCTGATTTGCTTCTGAAAGCACTCTTTTAAGAAATGGATCAGCAACCTGAACAGATCCCATCCCCTGTTCACCGTCAAGATCAGCACTGGCAAAAGTTGCTCCACCAAATCCCGTGTCATCGGTAGGTTTGCCTGTAAGGATAAGAACATAGGGCTCCTTGTGTGCCTCTTCAGGAACAAAGCTGTGTACGATCCGGTCATGGGGCACCACACCGAAAGCCACCACATTGACCAGACAGTTATCATCATAGCCGGGGTGAAATTCCGTGTCGCCTCCCATATTTGGAACGCCAAGGGCATTCCCATACTTCCAGATGCCTTCAACCACACCTCTTACAATACCCCTGGTTATCTCGCCCTTACTTCCCTCCGGGTCACCAAAACGAAGAAGATCCATTGATCCTGTTACTCTGGCTCCCATGCAGTAAACATCCCGGACAATGCCCCCAACACCAGTGGCAGCACCCTCTACAGGAAGAACCTGAGAAGGATGATTATGGCTTTCATGAGCTACAACGAGATCCCATTCAACCCCTTCATGCCGGCAGAAACTAACCACACCTGCATCTTCTCCCGGGCCTATAACAACCCCTGGCGAGTCCGTAGGCAATGTGCGTAACACCGGTTTTGAACTCTTGTATGAACAGTGTTCACTCCACATTGTGTCGAACAGATGAAACTCCAGAGGAGTTGGCATTCTATCCACGTAACCGGAAAGTTTTTCCGCCTCCTCCACGGTCATAGCCAATCCGCGGGAGGCAATAACCTTCCTTAACTCTTCCCTGTCCGGCATTCTTGACATACTACCTTCCTATCATTCGTAATAACCGTCAAACTCCATTATTTCCTGTGATCTTAATCGATTGAGCATATCTCTTGCATCAAGTCTTGAGCCCCCTTCAACAACATAACCTTTGATGCTCACTGCTCCCAGGAATTCTCCACTATCCAGCTTCAGCTTGGGCAGTTCACCACCAAGCTTCCCGGTTACAGATTGCAGCCCTTCCGCATCCGTTCCAGGAAGCAGCAGAATCAAGGAGTCTGAACCTGTTCTTACCCCAACATCAATGTTGCGAAGAGAAGCATGAATATGCTTTGCTGCAACTGTCATTATTTCTCTTATGTTCGGATTATCTTCTACTTCTGTTGAATTTACAACCAGCTCTATCGCAGCCAGTGCGCTGCCAAATCTTTCCACTCGTTCCAGCTCATTCTCCAGGGTAGGCTCAAGAGCTGAATTTTTGCAGAAACCTGTTTCCGCATCAAGGCTTGTGGATTTGCCGAAACGCTCAAGAACCCTTACATTCTCCAGGGCCGCTGCACCCACAGCGGCAAGAGCCCTGAGGGTTTCTTCTCTCATTGTATCAGCACCTCTGAAAGCCCCGGCGGTAATTACCCCATAGAGAACGCCTTCAACCTGCATGGGAGCGGCATAATCCGGCTTAAACGCTGGGATATCACTCATTATCAGCTTTCTTCTCACCAGAACGCTTTCTTTCTCCAGATCACCTCTGAACAGCAGTCTTCCTGTCTCTGCTGCCAGCCCCACAAAACCATCACCAAGTCCCAGATTGGTTCTTTCCTCTACTACATCCTCAAGACCGTTTGAAGCTGAAAGACAAAGCCTTGCACCGGTTCTGTCTGCAAGAAACACTGCTGTTTCGTCAGCTTTCAAAAGGCTCTGACAGGATCTGTTCACGAACTCAACCACTTCATCACCATCCCTGGCGCTGAAAATGCGCTTCACCAGGTCAGGAAAGAGCAGGATCAAGTCGCTCCCCTCCTGCCTCTCCAGCTCAAGTTTCTTTACCTTCTTCTCTAGAAAGGACGCTTCACTGGTAGCTTTCCTGGCCGCTCGGGTGAGCAGAACAGCGGTATCAGATGCCTCTTGCTCCTTCTTCTTGAGAAGGCTCTGGAAAATGATAAAAACAACGGCAGCTCCCACCAGCAACCCTGCTATTAATCCAACAACCACAATTCCCCCTTCCCGCGAACCTCAGATATCAGCTGAGCTCAAGTCTACCCAGAATATAATCCTCGTTCCGCAGATGATTGTCTATAGTACAGATATGGCGAAGTTCGTCTTCGGGAACAACCCCTGTAACTTCTGTCTGTGAAAGAGCTGCATGAGCAAATGATTCACCACTATCCATGGCTCTCATGGCAATCTTCTGCACAAGAGCATATGAGTCTTCTCTTGTGAGCCCGTGTCTGACCATAGCCAGCATGATAGACTGGGAGAAGTAGCGGTCACCAGCATTATCTACATTGATCTGAACAGCGCTTTCCAGTATCCTTAACCCGGATGCAAGATCTGCTGCCTTACGAAGACCGTACAGAGCAACCCCGCATGCATCAGGAAAAATAAACCTCTCAGCAGCGGAATGGCTGATATCTCTTTCGTGCCAAAGCGGAGTGTTCTCCAGACCAACAAGAAGGTACCCTCGTAAAAGCCTGGCAAGACCGCACAATCTTTCTCCCACAATGGGGTTCCGTTTGTGGGGCATTGCGCTGGAACCCTTCTGCCCTTTACCGAATCGCTCTTCAACCTCTCCCACTTCGGTCCTCTGAAGATGTCTGCACTCTGTGGCAAATCTCTCCATGGCCGAACCGATTGCCGCAAGTGCATAGAGGAACTGGGCATGCCTATCTCTTGCAACCACCTGAGTTGGTGCTTCCTCCACACCCAGGTTCAGTTTCTCGCAGACGTATTCCTCAACAGAGGGGTCAAGATAGGCATAAGTGCCCACTGCGCCTGAAATCGTACCTACACAGGAAGATTTCAGCCCATCTTCAAGTCTCTTCATACACCGAAGATACTCTGAGTAATGACCTGCGAATTTTAATGCCAGTGTAGTTGGCTCAGCATTCATTCCGTGGGTTCTGCCCATGCAGACAATACCCTTCGTCCTCTTGACCAATCCTGCAAGAGCTTCACCATAGCTCTTAAGGGCTTCAACGATAAGGAAACCGGAATCACGGATCTGCATTGCCATGCATGTATCGAGAATATCGCTGGAGGTCATACCGTAATGAATATGACGACTTTCAAGACCCAGAGATTCTGAAACTGAGGTCAGGAATGCAATAACATCGTGATGTGTGACTGCTTCGATCTCGTTGACTCTCTCTGTGTCAAAGGCAGCGTTCTTCCTGATCTTCTCAAAATCCTCCCTGGGAACCAGTCCGGAGTCACACCTTGCAGCAACGGCCAGTATCTCGATCTCCAGCCATCTGGAGTATCTGGCTTCAGTGGTCCAGATATTCGTCATTTCCGGTAAAGCATATCTATCAATCATTAATACTCCTCAATCATTGAGGCATCTCTGCCCCGGAAGTCAGCCCGGAGTAGATCCAGGCGAAAAGTGATTTTTCTGGAACATAGATCTTGTACCAGCCAGGTGCTTCACCGGTGACAAGAAGACTGTCTCCTGCCATCGCTGAACCGACTATGGTATACTGTGTACCCGGTCCCTGTCTTAGATTGACAACATTCCCGGTAACCAGCACTGTCTGAAAAGGGTTGGCAGCTGGAGTAATACCAGCTTCCGCTGATGAGTCCTCTGTAATAACCGTGTCACTACACCCGCAGAGTCCGGTAAGAATTGCTGCTACGTAAATTATATACTTCATTGATCCTCTCAAATACCGCAAAGAAGGAATGGGATCAATCCTGCCAGGGCAAGACTGCCGTCGGAAATAACTCTAACTGAAAGTTCGGAAGGAAATGACTGCTTTTCAAGTCTCAGATAAGCCAGTATGAGAAAAACAGGTGCAACCACGAAACCTAGAGCACATGGCGGAACCTTTCCCATCACAACAACGATGATCTGTACCAATCCTCCTGCAGAGGCACATGCAAGAAGAATTTTTCTACACCTTACTGCACCAAGGTGAAGAGGAAGAGTATCCATTCCCAGCAGAGCATCACCCTGCAAATCCACAAGATCTACAAAGAGTGACCTGCTGAAAAACAGGAAAGCCAGTGAAACAGGCCAGATAAGAAGTCTCAGGCTGAAATCAAGACCGGCAAGAGTCACTGCTGGAAGAATGCAGACAAGAAAACTCCAAGCCATGGTGAACAGAATCTCTCTGGAACCAGGAATAGATCGGAGCAGGTCGAAAAGTTGGTTTTTTCTTAGAAGAGGCAGGGCATAGAGAAAGCAGAAGAGAGTTACAACAATGGTCCAGAGCATCCATGCAGTACCCAGAGTGAATGCAAGGACAACAGCAGCTAAATAGCTTAGAGCGGCCAGACCAAGTATCCGCCTGTCATGTGTCCGAAAAAACTCCTGTCTTTTCTGGCTGGTCATTGTTACCCGCCTGCACTCAAGAACCGCAGTGAAATTGGTAAATGACCAGAGAAGAAGACCGGCGGCAAGACCGGCAACACCCCAGTTACTGCCTCCAAGGGTACCCCCCTGAGCAAGAGCGATGAGAACAGCGATAATGGGAATCTGCACTCCGGCGAAGACAAAATTTCTAAATGCAGTACGGATCCAGCCGGCTCCTGAGGACTGACCCTGGATCTCCAGGAGATGCTCTCGAACCTTCCGAATGCTCCATCCCGGGGTGGAAGCACCTGCTGACAGCAGAACCCTGCGGTACTCACCCATGGACTCCGGACTCAGCTCGTCATGTGTCTCAATCTTGAAAACAGGAAGACCTGATTCTCCGGCTATCAAAGCAAGTCTCTCTGTGTTGGCACTGTTCCTCCCACCGACAATTACCACAGCATCAACCTTATCCATCAGTTCTCTCAGCTCGTCCTGCCGCCTTGCAGTTGAATCACATATTGTGTTTGATGATTCCATCTCCGGCCATCTGTTTTTGAGCAGGGAGAGAATTTCTGCGAAAGCTTCACAGTTTTGAGTTGTCTGAGAGAGAAGAAAAGGCTTTTTTAGCTCGGGAAGAGCAACAGCCTCCTCCAGAGTGGAAATTACCCTGCCGGATGACCCGGCAGATGAAAGAATAGCTTTCACTTCATGGTGACCGGAGTCACCGAAAATTATTACAGCATATCCGAGCTTTGACATTTTTGTTGCAATGGCAAGAGCTCTTCCAACTCTGGGACAGGTAAGATCTCTTAGCTTAAGAGGAAGCTTTCTTAAACGTTCCCGCTCCTCAACTGTAACCCCGTGGGTTCTCAAAAAGAGAGTGCCTCCACTCTCATCCCAGGGTTCAGGGGATGTTCCTACTCCTCTGTCTTTCAAGGCTTCTATCACCTGTGGATTGTGCACAAGAGGACCGTAAACGCGAAAGGGGCCCTCACCCCTTTTGATTTCCGTAACTACACTGTCTACAGCCCGGCGTACTCCCCAGCAGAAACCTGCGGTTTTTGCAACTATGACACTCATGTGTCGAAGATACAAAAATCACACCTGTTTCCGTTAGCGACTTATTAAAAAGTCGCCTTAAGGGAACCCCATGTGGTAGATGTAAGAGAATACGGAGGATTGAGACTAACCAGTAGAGAGACAAAATAGTCACCACAGGCACCTGGAGTACCCCATGGGTTCCAGACTGTAAAATCATCACTGTAGTAACTGTGTGTTTCCTGGGAGGTCATCTCGTCACTGAGAAGTGAAGGCCACCCACCAGTGCTGAGCTCTGTGTTGGCCAGTACCCAGGAGTTAGCAGTTATGTGTATTATCGGCCAGTATTGAACACCAACAGGTGCGTAATGAAGAGCAGTTACCAGTGTTTGATCCCGGCGGAGAAAAGGACCGGCTGAATCGCCTTTCCATAGCTCAAGGTACACGTCAGAGGTGTCCCAGGCATAACCAGTCTCCATATGATAAAACCAGAACTTCGATTCCAATAAGTATGCGGAACAAATTCCGGGTATAAAATCTTCCAAGTTGAACCATACACCCCTGTACGTCCCTTCCCATGAGATATCCGCAGGAGTACAGTCATCATACATTATCCAGAAAGTATCTTCGCCCTGGATGGAACCGGAATCAACTGCCGCCTGCCCGGCGAAAGCAGTAAGAGAAAACAACACGAGAAGAGCAAGTGTACTTTTCATGGCAATCTTTCTTCACAAAAAACAGAAAAAAGGCCGATTCCCGAAGGAACCGGCCTCTACAATTCTCGCTAGCTATACTTCAGTCTGTAGACTAAAATGTGGCCTTGAGTGAACCCCATGTGGTGTTATCAAGAGCACTTGGAATCAGGTCAGCAAGGCAGGAGATGAAGTAGTCACCGAAGGCACCTGGGTCGCCCCATGGGCTCCACACGATGAAATCATCACTGTAGTAACTGTGGGTAGTTGCAGAGATCATGTCGTCACCGAGGATTGAAGGCCATCCTCCGCCACTCATCTCAACGTTGCAAAGTACCCAGAAGTTACCCTCAGCTTCGATTGCTGGTGAGTAAACAACGCCTACAGGTGCGTAATCGAGAGCTGTGATCATTGTCTGATCAAGCTGGGTCATGGGACCCATTACGTCACCGTTCCAGATTTCAACGTATACATCGGAAGTATCCCATACGTGATCTACTTCATCGTGGTAGAACCAGAATTTTGATTCCTGTACATCGGCGGCAGCCATTCCAGGAACAAAGTCCTCGACGTTGAACCATACACCTCTGTACATACCACCCCATGTATAAAACGCAGGACTACCATCATCGTACACGAGCCAATCAGCATCTGTTCTCTGGATAGGATCAAGGTCTACAGCGACCTGTCCTGCGAAAACTACCAGTGAAAGTACAGCAAGAATTGCTATTGCATTCTTCATGACTCTCCTTTCTTCTTTTGTTTGAGTAGCACGAACCCCTTTGTTTTCTGCATCACGGCCAAAACATTCTGCTTATTTCCAACCATGTCAAGCCCCTGAAAGATGGCTAAAATCACTGCTTGAGCAGCTTCTTCATGATGTCGCGATATCTTGCTGCTTCTTCGAATTCCAGTTGATCAGCAGCCTTGATCATTAATTTCTCAACCTCGGCAATTCTGTCCACTGTATAGGTTTCCGCCTTCTCTGCTGCCAGCAGAGATTTCTTTTTTCCCATTATATCCGCGATCCCTGTGGATCTGATTATCTCGTCTCTACTCTTAACAATAGTGGTAGGAGTGATCCCGTGGGTTTTGTTGTATTCCAGCTGGATACTCCGCCGGCGGGCTGTTTCATCAAGGGCGAATTTCATGGAATCTGTAATTCTATCGGCGTAAAAAATAACTCTGCCCACGTTGTTTCTGGCGGCCCTGCCTGCGGTCTGGACCAGACTGGTTCTTGAACGGAGAAAACCCTCCTTATCTGCGTCCATCACAGCTACAAGGGTTACTTCAGGAAGATCAAGCCCTTCTCTAAGAAGATTCACCCCGACAAGTACATCAAATTCAGCCAGTCTCAGCTCTCGCAAAATGGATACACGCTCCAGTGCATCTATCTCACTGTGAATGTATTTTGTTTTGAAATCCAGCCGTCTCAGGTAATCTGTGAGCTCTTCAGCCATCTTCTTGGTCAGTGTAGTAATGAGAACCCTTCCGGATCTCTCCGTGGCTGTTCTCACCTGTTCCACAAGATCATCCACCTGCCCCTGTGCAGGCCTCACATCAATCACCGGATCTATCAGTCCTGTTGGTCTCACGATCTGCTCAACTATCTTTTCAGATACATCCAGCTCGTAGTTGGCAGGTGTGGCAGACATACAGACTTTCATACCGGTTATATCTGTAAATTCTTCGAGGAAGAGAGGTCTATTATCCAGGGCAGAGGGCAGCCTGAAACCATAGTTGACCAGTGTCTGCTTTCTGGATCTGTCTCCCTTGAACATGCCTCTGATCTGAGGCAGAGTTCTGTGGCTCTCGTCAACAAAAACCAGGTAATCATCCGGGAAGTAGTCCAGCAGGCATGAAGGTCGTTCCCCTTCTTTTCTGTCACCGATCAATCTGCTGTAGTTCTCAATGCCGGAACAGTACCCGGTCTCACCCATCATTTCAAGATCAAAATTTGTTCGGGATTCCAGACGATGGGCTTCCAGCATTTTACCTGCAGCCCGCAGTTCAAGAAGCCTCTCATCAAGCTCTTTACGAATCCTGCCCATGGCAAGATTCAGCTTCCTTTCCCCTGTGACAAAATGTCTTGCAGGAAAGATAGTCGTCTTCTCCAGAGTGTTCATTACATGACCGGTCAGATGATCCATCTGCTTGACGCTGTCCACTGTGTCACCAAAAAATTCTATTCGGATTCCCGTACTGGCGTATGATGGAACCAGATCGACTATGTCTCCCCTTACGCGGAAATATCCCCTGGTAAGGGCAACATCGTTCCGCCGGTATTGCATACCCACAAGCTTGGCCAGCAGAAGATCTCTGGAAAGGCTCACACCGGTGCTGATTTGAAAACCGGTATCCATGAAATCTTTTGGAGAGCCCAGGCCATACAGACAACTGACAGATGCCACAACAATAACATCGTCTCTGCTCAACAGGCTTGCTGTTGTTCTGAGCCGCAGCCTGTCCAACTCTTCATTGAGACTTGCATCCTTTTCAATGAACATATCTCTGGCCGGTAAATAGGCTTCAGGCTGGTAGTAGTCGTAGTAGCTCACGAAGTATTCAACTGCATTCTCTGGAAAGAATCCAGAAAGTTCCCCGAAAAGCTGCGCGG
>JAOZRM010000383.1 GCA_029940175.1 Candidatus Sabulitectum sp.
TCACACCGATTCTGTCATCAAATGCCTTTGCAACCAGGCAGTCTCCCATTTCTGCATAGACACTGTCCATTGCTACCCAGTCGCCTCTTGAAACCTTTTCCTTTACTTCGTCGCCGGTCATGCCGAGATCAATGAAGAGCTTGTCGAGTTTGATTGCCTTGCCGGCAGCCTCTGGAGTAAGAGCTGGAGGAGCACAGACAACGCCTGTAAGTACCTCGCCTTTGCGGGTATGTACTCTTACTGTGTGGCCGTAGATGGAAGCAGCACTCCAGCCACCAACGGGAACGATTGATGCAAAGCCGTCTTTGTCTATGTTGTATATGAGAAAGCCGATCTCGTCTATGTGACCGGCAATCATTACCTTTGGCCTGCTGTTGCCCTCTGTTCCATATTTTACAGCTGTAATGTTCTTCATGGCATCTGTGGTTACTTCATCAGCAGTATCTTTCAACTCTTCTACGAAAAGCTCTACCACAGCATCCTCACGACCGGAAATACCGTCTATCTCACAAAGTCTTTTCAATAATTCCATTCTGGCCTCTCTCTCGATTTGTCTACTTATTTATGATAGTTTAAGGTGTTTGTATTTCAAAACCTGCGGCATCCATGTAAGGCGTTGCCGTTGTGCCGGAAAACCTGATATCTCTGTTAAGAGCCTGTGCAGCCTCCACAGGGGTAAGCCCGTTCTCCAGTATCTGGTTCAGGTAGTAGAATTCGATTATTGCACTGCCTCCCCAGTCTACTGAAGTTGTGTATCCGGAAACTGCAAAATCATCTCTCCAGTCAACTGCTGAAATGTACAAGCTTAAGGTTGTTCATAGGGGCAATAGCATCAGCCAGATCATCAGGCTGGATAGTTCCGGAATTCAGTGCAATCCCCGCGGTTGTTCCGTGAGAGGCAAAGAGCAGGTATACATCACCTGGAAGAGTGGCTGCTCCGTAGCAGAAGCCTCTGATATCGTCAAGGTCGTGAACGAAACGGTGCCTTATTTCCACACCCTCCAGTCTGCCAAGCCATGCATTGAGCATTTCTCCGAAGGAGTACTCGTTCTCTCGCATGGATTCCTGCCACTCGGCTTCAAGAATAAGAACCCACGTAGACGGTTCATCTGTTGCCAGATGCCCGTCCCAGCCGCTCCAATTCCGGTCTCCATCCGCTCTCCACTGCCCGGTGAAGGATGAACCGCTTTCTGAAAGCTGGAACCAGCCGCTGCCGGAAGCGTTTCCCTCGTCGTAGGTAAAGATCAGCTTTCCGTTGCCTGT
>JAOZRM010000384.1 GCA_029940175.1 Candidatus Sabulitectum sp.
CTGGCAAGGCAGAGACCTGAAACCAGAAACAGCATAGGTATCATTAATCTCATTTATACCTCCATATGGTTGTACGGGGATGTCCAACAACGGGAGCATAAAAGAACCACAAAGCCAAGTCAATGTTTCATGAAACAGATTCAGCTGTGCTATTTCTTTCTTATCACCGGCCTTGGAGGAGAATTGAGAAGTTCAAGGGTCTGATGAACAGGGTATTCACTTTCCCATAATCTCAGGTAGGCTTTTTCAGGATCACTGAGTGGAACAGGCAGATCTGTTACATAGGGGTCATAAAATCTCTCTTTAAGAAGATCACGCCAGCCATCTGCACTATATACTTTGTAAAGATCTCTCTTCGCCGCAGGCACCCGAGGCCATAGTACATTATTCCAGAACAGAAGGAACCTTGGGTCAACAAACACTTCGTCCCATGTTATTCCCATGAAGTCCGCCATGAATTTGTGACTGTTTCTCAGTTTAGCCACGCTGTCATCCGTGGCGCCGAAAGCTTCAATTGCCTGGGCACAACCGGGTAAAAGCACTAAAGTCTCTATGAACAAAGAGTCCCACACATGCTCCACATTTGACAGCTCTGCCATTTTTGTTCCTTCGAACTCAAGCTCAGCAACACTCTTAACCTCCGAATAGGTCTCAATTGCCAATTTCTGCTGGTGATCAACTGCAGGTGAAAAGACTGTCTCTGCCTGCTTAAGGGTCTTTTCTGCTGCTTCGATCAGCGGAATTCTGCTCATATCAAGCAGTACTTTATCCTCTGCAAGCAAAGTGTTGAAGTGAACGGCATTCTCTGCCTGTTCTTCAATCTCAAATATTCTTTCGTAGTAAACTGCCTGACTTTCCTTTGCTGCCCCGTTCAGTGCATCGTAAGCCATGTGATATCCCACAGCAACAACACTGGCAGCAGGTATCTCTGAATCAGTTGTCCCGCCTCCCGAAGCTTCGGCAGCCCCTGCAGATCGCTCTTTCACAGGCAGCACCGGCTCAGAAGCAAGGGTTCCCATAAGGCCTCCAACCTCTGCGAACTCCGGATCCATTGTGACAGCCGATACATCAGCACCATCTTCTGCTTTTGAAAAAAGCGAATCGATCAATTCTATTGCTCTGTTCAGCTTTTCATTGTCGGGACCCAGGGTGGCGGAATAGCTGTTAACCGAATAGCGAAATCCGTCCAGCATCTGCTTAACTGTGCTATCCATGACACACCTCCCTGAATATCTTCTCAAGAATCTGCATCTGAGGAGCAG
>JAOZRM010000226.1 GCA_029940175.1 Candidatus Sabulitectum sp.
ACGAATCCACGGCTGCGGCCGGTTTCTCTGTCGGTGATCACTCTTGCGTCGGTAACTTCGCCGTAGCTTTCGAAAAAGGTCCTGAGTGAGTCATCATCAACGCCCCAGGAGAGGTTTCCTACGTACAGGTTCATTAGTATCCCTTTCGTACTATGCCATCTTAAAAAATAACCGAATCTTCGCGACGACACAAAAGAAGCCCGGCTGTACCCCACCTTTGGGGTGTTGCCAGTAATATGCACACTTTTTTCCAAATGTAAATAGCTGCGAAAAAACCCGATGCAAATGGATAAATTAAAAGAGGCGACTCAGGAGAGCCGCCTCTGTGATTAACAATAAAATTAGTAGCGTCTTGGTCTTTCCTCGCGAGGCTTGGCTTCGTTAATCTTAAGAGGTCTTCCGTCGAGCTCAGCACCGTCGCCCTGGGCGATTGCGTTTCTAGCAGCCTCTTCAGGCATTTCAACGAAACCGAATCCACGGCTGCGTCCGGTCTCTCTGTCGGTGATCACTCTTGCGTCAGTAACTTCGCCGTAACTCTCAAAAAAAGTTTTGAGGGAGTCATCATCGACACCCCAGGAGAGGTTTCCTACGTACAGGTTCATTCGTATCCCTTTCGTACTATGTCATCCAATAAATAACCGAATCTTCGTGACGACACAAAAGAAGCCCGGCTGCACCTCATCCTTGAGCTACACCGGTAATATGCAGCTTTCTTTCCTAATGTAAAGCCCCAGGCATATTTGCAGGTTATGCGCGTACGCTTCAGCAAAAAACAGATCCCTGTCAGGTAATATGTGTCGATACAATGTTACAGCTATTACTTTCACGGTTACTAATCTCTGGGACGAGCTTCGCCTATTCTAACAGGCCTTCCATCAAGTTCTGCACCATCGCCCTGTGAAAGGGCTTCTCTCGCAGCATCATCAGGCATTTCAACAAAACCGAATCCACGGCTTCGTCCAGTTTCTCTGTCGGTGATCACTCTTGCAGATGTAACTTCACCATAATTTTCGAAGAAGCTTCTCAGCGTGTCATCATCCACGCCTCAGGAAAGATTGCCAACGTAAAGGTTCATAGTACCCCTTCGTACTACCCATTTCTGAAAATAGCTGCACTTCACTACGACACAAGTGAAGTACGGCCTTACCTCGTAGTGATGCCTGTTCAATAAAATGCACATTTAGCTCAGTAAGTGGATAGTCCAGAACAAAGTTGTACAAGGATTGGGTAACCTGCAATATTCCAGGCTGATGAATCTGATTCTCTTTCTCTCCGCCTGCCTGTTTATCCGGCAGTACATGATTGGTATAAATGTTGATATCTGCTCTTCTGATTTCCATTCCATTCCTTACCGGTCTGAATGGCCCTGACGGTCTTTATGCAGTTACCAGCGGCATCTACGTTTGCGAGGAAACTGCTGGAAGAATTCTACATGTTTCATACCAGGGGGTTGTAACTGTTGTTGCAGAAGGTCTTTTCTTCCCTGAGGGTATTCATGTGGAAGAGGATGGAAGAATTCTGGTTGTGGAGGATACACCATCCGGACGGCTTCTGGAGATCAATTGTGATTCTGTTACCACCATTGCCGGCGATCTTTGTTGTGCAGAGGGTGTTACTGTTCACGGTGACGGTTCTATCTGGTTCACCACCGGTGGAATTGAGGGAGGGAGTTTGTTTACATCACTCTGGAAAGTATCAGGTGACAGCATATCAAATGAGTATTCTCTGCCATCCGTATTCAGCTTCTCAGATCTTGTGGCTGCAGAGAATGGAATGATCTACATCTGCAGTGAGTCTTCCGGTATTCTGGGAAATGTAGCTGTATTCAAATTTGATCCATCCACCTCTTTGTTGACACCGTTTGTTACAGGAGTTACTGCCTGTGAAGGAATTGGAATGACTGAGGGGAATTTTCCCTTTTACATAACAGGGGAGAGCGGATCTGTTCACAGGGTGGATTCAACAGGCACTCCATTCCTTCTTGACTACAGTTTTTCCACAGTTGAGGATGTAGTGTTCCGGGAAGGCTTCATTTATGTGTCGGAGGATGGAACAGGATCAATAATCAAGATAGAATTAGATGAGTAAACATGCACCGGATTCCTACAAAGGGATAATCGCCATTTCCCTGCCCATCATCGCCGGCATGGCCGGCAGGACCATCATGATGTTCTGCGACAGACTTTTTCTTGCCCAGCACAGTCAGCTTGAACTTCAGGCTTCACTGCCTGCAGGAATTTTAAGCTTCACACTGCTCTGTATCCTCTTCGGAACTGTCAGTTACTCCAGTACCTTTGTTTCCCAGTATTTCGGTGCTGGAGATAGAGAAGGGTGTTCGAAATCCCTGGCACAGGGTCTTTACCTTACCATGTTCTCTGCTCCTATCCTCGCCGCAATTACTATTCCCGGTTCTATGCTTCTTAATCTTTCCGGTCATGCTCCTGAAGTTCTTGCCCTTGAGCAGACCTATTTCCGAATATTGATGCTTTCAGCGTCAGGTCCTGTGTTTACTGCAGCAGCGTCATCTTTCTGGAACGGCAGAGGAAAAACAGTTCCAGCAATGGTTGCAGTGCTTATTGGTGCAGGAATAAATATTTTCCTTGACTATGTGATGATATTTGGAAAACTTGGTTTCCCGGAGATGGGTATCAAAGGCGCTGCAATTGCCACCGCGATTTCATCGTTCATCCCCGGAGCAATATTGACTGTCGCGGCTTACTCCGGGAAAACCGCGCGGAATTACAGAACTCGTGAAAACTTCAAGTTTTCCTGGCCTTTGACCAGGAGAATTCTGAAGTTCGGGTTTCCAGCGGGATTGCACATCTTCATGGATGTTGCCAGCTTTACCATTTTCATCTTTATCGCAGGTAGAATGGGAGTTGTTGATTTTACTGCGAACAATCTTGCTTTCAGCGTAAACAATCTTGCTTTCAATCCACTTCTTGGTTTTGGATTTGCTACCACTGTTATTGTTGGCAGATGTATTGGAATGGGAAGTACAGATATGGCTATCAGAGCCACAAGACGAACTCTTCTTCTTTCTCTCTGCTATTTTGTTCCACTTGCAGCAACTTTCATCCTGTTTCCGGGGTTCTACACAAGACTTTTCTTCAGTCCTGATTCCGCCTGTACAATAGAAGAATTGTCATCAACTGCAGGTAAACTACTGGCAATAGTTGCCGCCTGGGGTGTTTTCGATGCTGTCAGTCTTATCTACGGCGGAGCCTTGAGGGGAGCAGGTGATACCAGGTTTGTAGTCTGGGTCTCCGGTCTTCTCGGGTGGTTTTTCTGGATTCCGGGCATACTCTATCTCTATGCTGTACGACATTCCGGTATTGTTGAACTCTGGCTGTTTACAAGCTTTTACGTTGCTTTGTTTGCACTGTTATTTTTCTTCAGGTTCAGAGCGGGAAAGTGGAAGAATATCGATCTGCTGGGTACCCGTAGTGAATTCACTGTAGCAGATTGACAGTATTCCCCGTCAACTTGCTTTTCTCTCCTTCACCGAAGATGTTTCATTACAAAAGGAGGATTGCATGATAATAATTCCATGTCTTGTTGTTTCTCTTCTGGCAGGGCCACTGGCTTCAAACGAAGTGATCATTGAATACCCGTCTGTTCATTATCAGGCAATGCAGAAGAACTGGATTGATGTTGACAGTGAGCAGGAGCTGATCACAGTGGACAACAGTGGAGACTCTGAACTGTATGGAACAGTATTCGGTTTTCTACCGTTCTGGGTTAATCAGGCCTGGTTGCGGTACGATCTGATCAGTGTTCTAGCTGTGTTCAGCGTGGACATGGGTGCCTCAGGTACAATTACAAACAGTCACGGATTCCCGGCAACTTTTGCCACTGCCATGGATCAGGCCCACGCAAATGGCGCTGAAGTAGTTGTTACTGTTACCAATTTCAGTGGATCTTCGATTCATTCCATTCTCACTACTGGAAGGTCTACTGCCATTGCCACAATCGCGGATATTGTTAACAGTACTGTTGTTGATGGTGTATGTATTGACTTTGAGAATGTTCTGGCAGCGGATTCTGATAGCCTGGTTACATTTATGGAAGATCTCAGGGCGGAGTTGCCTGACGCGCACATTTCTATCTGTACTCCCGTTGTAGACTGGTCTGGAGCTTTCAATTACAGTGAACTTGCAGAAAGTTGTGATGCCCTGATGATGATGTGCTACGCTTTTTCCGGAAGCTGGAGTACAGTTGCAGGTCCCAATGCCCCGCTGGTGGGCTGGGGCAGTACTCCTGAGTCGTCCAGCAATATGGCTTGGGCCTTGTGTGATTACATCCGGTATGCCCCCGATGTTCACGAAAAACTTGTGGTCGGGTTGCCTTACTATGGCCATCAGTGGGAGACAAGCAGTTCTTCTCCTCACTCTTCAGCAACCAATTGCAGTACACTGTTCTACACTACCCTGGCAGACCGGGCTGATGCTTATGGCGCTCTCTGGGATGAGGAGTCTCTAACTCC
>JAOZRM010000227.1:0-4001 GCA_029940175.1 Candidatus Sabulitectum sp.
TTTCAAGAAGCCCGCAGTCGCAACATAGCCCTTATCACCATTGGAACCGGTGGGGATACCCCAGTTACCGTTCCCGGTGACAACGGACCACTAGTCTGGCAGGGAGACACTGTAAAAACTGTTCTTGAAGAAGATTGGCTTATGGAGCTTGCCCGGGAGACCGGTGGCTTTTACACCAGAATTTCTGAAGCAGGCGATCTTTCCCAGCCGGTAGGCGAGCTTCTTCGCAGGAGCTCTGCACAGGCAGATGCAGATATTGCCGGAGCAGCAGGTGCAAGAAGATACCAGTACTTCCTGGGTGCAGCCCTTCTTCTCATGCTGATAGCAGCAGGCATGGAAAGGAGAGAAAAATGATCTTCTTCCTGATGCTTGTCATGACAGTTGTTTCTTCACCGGACCGTGTACCGCTCCTGGATCTCTACCTGGAGGCATCTGAGCTTGTGGAAGAAAATCGATTTGAGGAATCCAGCTTGATATTCAGCCGAATTCTGGAAAGAATGCCCGATAACAACAGAGCTATGTACAACCATGCGGTCTCAAGTTTTGCCCTGGGTGACCTTTTTACTGCAGATAGCCTTTTCTCCATTTTTCCAGAGGATCTATTCCTTAAAGACACCCTGCTGGAAGCAAGATCCTCAGCCAGACTTGGCAATGCCATGGCAAACGAAGATTACCCCGGCGTCGAAAGTGTTGTGGAAATGCTTCTCCCTGAGATTTCCAGTGGTGAAGCCTCAGAGCGCCTTCGGCAGAACTATGAAGTTGCCCTGAAATGGTTGATGCAGAATGAACCTCCACCTCCTGAGGATAATCAGGACCAGGAGGAACCTGAGGACAACGAAAATCAGGAGGAACCTGAAGACAACGAAGACCAGGAGGAACCTGAAGACAACGAAGACCAGGAGGAACCTGAAGACAATGAAGACCAGGAGGAACCTGAGGACAACGAAGACCAGGAGGAACCTGAGGACAACGAAGACCAGGAGGAACCTGAGGACAATGAGGAAAATCAGCCACCGCCTCCCGAGGAATCTGAAATGACCCCGGAAGTCGCTCAAATGATTCTTGACATGGTTGAAGAAGCGCAGGCTGACACCACCGAGGGCAGTATTGGTGGAGCGATCGGAGTTCCAAATTGGTAGGACTTGTTGTACTTCTTCTCCTGGGATCCACTGGCCCGTTTGACTGGGAATGTCCTTTGTCTGTGGAAAACGGAGAGACCTTTTCTTTACGAATAACATGCTCTGAACCAGGCTGTTCCGGTATATCTGCAGGTAGAATTCCTTCATCTTCCGGTATTACTCTCATGGGTAGTTCAACCTCAACCAGTATTTCAACAATTACAACACCCAATGGTCGTCAACTGACTCAGATGGTTGTACTGGAAATTGTTTTTTCAGCGTCTTCAGCTGGAGGAAACAATCAGACCATTGGCCCCCTTCAACTGAATATCCATGGCATCGGTTCGTACACTCTTGATGAAATTTCCATCGCGGTAGGCGGATCTGCTGGAACCAGTGGGTCTCAGGGAGGAACTGCGGACAGTGCTTCGGAGCCAGAAGAAGATGTATGGCTTGTGGGTATTCTCCATGACCCGCAGGGACGTATTTACCCGGGAACCAGACTTGTTCTTGACTATTACCTATACAGCATAATTAGTGTGGGGAACGGAACATACTGGTGGGGTGCACCTGAGTTAGGTGCGATTCTACACGTAGAGACGATCCCGGACAGTAACTGGGAAAGCATAGATTTAAAACACATCAACGCCAGTCGCAGTCTTCTTGCTGTGGTGGAGATGGCTCCTGCCGCTGCAGGTATTCTTCTCGCTCCCGGATTCTGGGCAGACATTACTGGAGCGGATTATGATCGCTGGGGAAAAGTACCGGAATGGACTGTGGAGAGTTCACCTATTGAACTCACAGTATTTCCTTTTCCCGACAATCCTCCGGATCACTGGGATAAAACTCTTCTTGACAGTATCGCGTTGCGAATAGAACAGCTTCCAACTCCTCCAGGCCAGGGGGGAGAGCTTGCTGTAAGATTTACCTGTTCCGGCCCTGGAAGCGTTTACATGGATGAACCACCGGACCTGACTCTCCAGGGAGAAGCAAACCTCCTGCAGGTTAACACCGGTTCTGCCGGTAACAAGAAGTGGTGGGATTTTGTCCTTGAACCCCAGGAGCGAGGGTACTGCATTCTCGGTCCGGATTCTGTGGTCTGGCTGGACAGAAGAAATGGCACATACAGGTCTGCTTTTGTAGCGCCGTGCTCATTGAATGTAACTGTTATTCCCTGGGCCGACAGAGAAATTGAACTTGAACCTGCCAGCAAGGAAGGTTCACCATTCTGCTGGATCACTGCAGTGGTGATTGGTGTACTGACCATGACGATCATGCTTGGAGTAGCGGCACGGCGAAGAGATAAAAGGCTGGCTTCCGTTTCAAGTGCCCAGGACATGGATGAGCTTCTCTCCGGGTTGGAGAGCGAACTGTCAAGAATGCTCACGGGTAAAAAAGAATATCTTGGCTATGAAGAACTTGATGAACTTCTTAACAAATCCAGTGTTGACAATTTTCTTGCACGACGTATTCTCCGATTCTGGAGAGACCTGGAGCAGTCACTTTCAGATCGTGAAACCAAGGGATCTGTTTTTAAAAAATCAAAATCAACAGCTGAGGAGCTTCTTTACAAGCTTCGCAAAGACCTTAAATCGAACAACGAAAAGGAATAGTAACACATGAACGCAATCTTTGACTGGTATTTGAGAACTGTGACTGACTATCCCTTCCATGCAGCATTTATCCAGTTTGCCATCCTTGGAATGGTTGGAGACTGGATAGCAGCATCTGTAATGCGTAAAAAATTCCAGTACACTCCTGTAAAATTCATCCTTAAGATGCTTGGCTGGGGTATACTGGGTTTGATCATCAAAGTGGGTTTCATCGGAATGCATGGCTTCAACCAGGCTATCTTTGCCAAATTCAACTGGCCAACATCAAGTCCGATTTTTGTTGCTTTCTGTATGAGCACATTCACCAACCTTCTCTTCGGTCCTCAGATGATGCTTTTTCACAGGTGGGAAGACAATCTGATGCAGGGTACAAAGGGCTACAAAGGAATGGATATCGCCATCAAAAGCCTTGTGTGGTTCTGGATCCCGGCCCATACTGTAACATTCAGCATCGCCAACCATGACGTACAGGTGGGGCTTGCAGCAGCATGGTCTCTGGTTCTGGGACTGATACTTGGAATAGCTAATCGAAAAAACTAAGCTACCCCCCAGGAGATCCAGAGAGAAGGGTATTGCGGAATACTACAGGCTGCAAGCTAATCTCTATCACAATAAATACTACTCTGATGATGAAGAGAATTCCGCTGGTGCTGAAGTAGAGTTACTTCAGAATACTCTTAGAAATCTTAATGTTCTTGAGATAGCCTGCGGAACCGGATTCTGGACAGAGAAAGTAGCTCAAAGTGCAATTTCGGTTGTTGCAACTGATATAAATCTTTCCATGATAGAAGAAGCAGGGAAGAGACTTGCTCACCTGGAGAATGTCCTGTTCAAGGTTTCAGATGCATACAGTCTTTCAAATATTGCAGGGAATTTTAATGGTGCCTTTGCAGTTCTGTTCTGGTGCCACATTCCAAGAGAGCGAAGAAGAGAATTTCTATCAGTTCTCTGCAATAAGCTTGAATCTGGCTCACCTGTTGTTTTTGTTGGCCAGCTTCCTGACAATGATGTGCAAAGCCACTCCACCGATCACTATGGAAACAAGCTAGCCCACAGAAGAGCAGCAGGAAAAGACTTTTCAATTCTTAAGAATATCCCTGACCGGAATGAGCTTCTTGCAGACCTGAAAGCTTTCGCTGTAGACATTCAATACAATAGGTACTCCAGTGGATTCTGGAGTGTTTCCTGGAAAACCGTATAGATTTAACTTCGGGAAACTCTACAGAGTACCTTCAGCAGTGGCTGCTGTGGCATCGGCACTTGTATCCTG
>JAOZRM010000227.1:4011-4485 GCA_029940175.1 Candidatus Sabulitectum sp.
AACCACACCATCGGTGTAGATGACTACAGTAACAGTTCCCTGAGAACCTGTTCTTTTCGCCGAAATGTAAAGTGCATCACCCTGATTTGCCGAGAAGGACAGTTGCCACGGAACCTGCACACCGTTAATGATAACCAGATCACCAAGTGAATCAATGTAATCAATGTTGACTGCATCAGCTGTTCCAGTAATCTCATATTTAACTGTGATTGATGGAGAAGCAGGATCCTCTCCACAAGAAGCAAAAAGTAAGAAAACTATGACAACAATCAAAGAGATTCTAAACTTACTCATACATTCCCCCCAAGGTATGTTGATTTGAAGGTAATCCAGCAATCGAATATATGTTAAGCAAGGAGCATCAACCAGATAAATAATGTCTTGAAATAGCCTACAGCTTTTCTTTAAGCAGAGATTTTGCGTTATGAGATTTAGATTTCTCATAAAGGTCCACTCCAGATACCCTATGCTACA
>JAOZRM010000052.1:0-15264 GCA_029940175.1 Candidatus Sabulitectum sp.
ACTACATGTTCCCCATCCTGATCAATCAGTCTGACTTTCTGACTTCTGATCTCTCCATTAACACGGGTGGAGTTTGCGATTTCCCTTTACCTCCGTTCCGGCAACGCAGGCCTGATACAGGCGCTAACAACCGCTTTCACTGCCTCATCAAAAGGAAGTGTACCGATGTCGCCCTCACCATGTCTGCGAACAGCCACTGTTTCAGATTCTTCCTCGCGCTGACCTACAACGAACATATAGGGAACTTTGCCGGTTTCAGCACCACGAATCCTGTAACCAATCGTCTCGCTGCGGGAATCAAGCTCACACCGTAATCCTGCTTCCACAGCCTTATTATACAATTTCTCCGCAAATGCATTCTGCACGGAGGTGATTGGTAAGATAACAAGCTGGACCGGTGCAAGCCAGCCCGGGAAATTTCCTGTATAATGCTCAATCAGATTCCCAATAAAACGCTCAACTGAACCGAACAGAGCTCTGTGAACCATGTATACCCTGTGGGAAGCCCCGTCATGGCCAATATATTCAAGGTCAAATCTACTGGGAATATTGAAATCAAACTGGACTGTAGGCCCCTGCCAGTAACGTCCAAGGGCATCTCGCAGTTTAATATCAACCTTGGGACCGTAGAAAGCAGCCTCTCCTGTTACCGTTTTATAATCTTCACCCATATCATCAAGAGCTTCTGCCAGTAATGGTTCAACTCTTGCCCAGTCTGCAGGATCACCTGCATAGTGCAGGGGATCATCGGGATCCATGAGAGAAAGTTCAATCTGGTATCCAAAATCAAACATCTTTAAAAAATACAGAGCAAATCTTACAACATCCTGAATTTCCGAAACAATCTGATCCGCAGTACAGAAGATATGACCGTCATCAACGGTAAAACCACGAACTCTCATCAAGCCGTGGAGTGCTCCACTTCTCTCATACCGGTAAACTGTGCCAAGTTCAGCAATTCGCATGGGCAGTTCTTTGTATGATCGCCTGGAATTCTTGTAAATTATTATGTGCCCGGGACAGTTCATGGGTTTAAGGGCGTATTCTCCGTTCTCCACTTCAGTGAAGTACATGTTGTCCTTGTAATAATCGTAGTGTCCCGAGGTTTGCCAAAGCTCAACAGGGGCAATGTGCGGTGTACTCACCAACTGATAACCTGCACTTCTGTGAGCATCCTTCCAGAGGTTTTCCAGATTCTCTTTCACAATGGTACCCTTGGGAAGCCAGTAAACAAATCCAGGTCCGCCCATACCCTTGCTGGTAAAAAGCTCTAGTTCGGCACCAAGTTTTCGGTGGTCCCGCTTTTTGGCTTCTTGAAGAAGACGAAGGTGTGATTCCAGATCCTCTCTGGAATTAAATGCTGTTCCGTAGATACGGGTAAGCATCTCATTCTCTTCGCTGCCTCTCCAATAAGCTCCGGCAACGCTGAGCAATTCGAAATTGGCAAGGAATTTTGTTGATGGCACGTGGGGACCGCGACAGAGATCGGTAAACCCACCCAGTGTGTAGACCGATATGGTTTCTCCCAGGTCTCTGATCTCATCAAGCAGTTCAAGCTTGAATCTCTCATCATGTGACGAGAAAATTTCCTGAGCCTCGCTGAACGATATTTCTTTTCTCTCAAAAGGAATATTCTTCTTTATAAGTCTTTTCATCCGGGAGCGTACGGCTGCAAGGTCTTTGTCGCCCTTGAAACCGGGGACAAACATGTCGTAATAAAATCCATTCTCAATGCTGGGGCCAATACCGAATTTTGTATCCGGATAGAGTTCCAGAACTGCTGCTGCCATAAGATGTGCTGTGCTGTGTCGTATCATATCAGTTGATTCACTGTCATCAGCAGTAAGGATCCTGATGCTGCCATCATGACCAACCGGACTGGAAATATCAAAAAGCTCCCCGTCCAACTGGAAGGCTACAGCTTTCTTCGCAAGACCCTTGGAGATGGACAAAGCCACATCCCGTCCGGTGGTATCATTGGACATCTCTTTTGAACTGTTGTCAGGTAACGATATACGGATCATACTGCTCAACCTCCTCCCAGGTGGTAAAAAAGCAAAAAAATATGGTGGGCGATACTGGAATCGAACCGGTGACTACTTGCATGTCAAGCAAGCACTCTAACCAACTGAGCTAATCGCCCACGCAACTGATCAAAGATGTATTTACACTGACGCCGATAATAGCCAATCTAAAGTTAATTTGTCAAGTGTGATTTCACTCACTTCTCTTGACTTGGAGCACTGTCCCGATTATGAAAGAAGAGGTAGTAAAGTGTTAATTTTCCTGATTGTTTTCTTATCTTTTCAATTCTGAGAAGCATAGAAGTTGTTTTGAAAGCAGGTGATATTTGAAAGCATTGATTTTTCTCTGTTTTGTCACTGTCGCAGCTTATGCGGCTGGCACCTTTGGCGGGATCACCGGTGGATCCGGTGGCGGTTATTCGTCTCCTCCAACAAAAGATGTGCTTTGCTCTTACGTCTACAATCCCGATGAACAGATGGATGATGTTGGCGCTTCCTTCCTGGAATACGCAACCATCGATGATTACGATGGTCCGGCAGGAGATATTGAAAGCTATACCTGCTGGGGAATATCACAATCTTCTCCTCCTGCAACCCTTGACCTACTGGTAGTTGAAGATTTCTCAAGTACTCCTGCAGGCTCACCATTAAGCAGTTACTCATACGATGTGGATCCTGTTAACAGCGGCTACACTTACGGTGGGTACACTATCTGGGTTGTTGTTCTTGATCTTTCTGCAAATCCTCTTGCGGTAGATGGCCGTATCTGGCTGGGAACTTACAGAAGCGACGGATCAAGCTGGTATCCAATGGGTGGAACTACTGTCGAAGTTCATCAGACTGAAGGCTACAGAACTGTGGCTGAAGGTTGGCAATGGCAGCCATTCAGTGATTCACTTCAGGCTGGCAACCTCTTCCAGATCATCCAGGGTACTCCAGGATCTACCCTCAACAGAAACACCTGGGCCACCATAAAGAGCATGTATTAAAAGGGGCAAAATTTATTGCCCCTTTTCTTGTTCTTCTTACTCTTATTCTTTATTCTGCTGTAACAGTGGTTCCAGTTTCACCATTAAGCGCCCTGATAAGGTTGCCCGGTGAAGAAATAACAACCCTTGAACCACCATGCTCAAGGAAACCGAGAGCTGCTCTGATCTTAGGCTTCATGGAGCCTTCAGCAAAATGTCCCTGATCCATGTATTTTCTGATCTCTCCGGCTGTTATCGAGCGGAGAGCTTTCTGATCAGGTTTCCCGAAGTTTATGTATACTTCCGGAACACCGGTTGAGATAACAAATGTCGGTGCTCCCAGTTTGGACGCAAGCAGGGCACTTGCATGATCCTTGTCAATCACTGCTGCCACACCTCGGATCTTTTTACCTTCTCTGACAACAGGAACCCCACCCCCGCCGGCACAGATTACGATCTGTCCCGCATCAACCAGAGTATTGATCGAAGGAAGTTCTACGATCTTTTTAGGGATGGGAGAAGGAACCACTCTTCTCCAGCCACGACCGGCGTCCTCCTTCATGATCCATCCCTTGGATTTCATCCTGTCTCTGGCTTCCTTTTCTGTGTAGAAAGGACCAACAGGTTTGGTGGGATTCTTGAATCCGGGATCATCCGCCTTAACTTCCACCTGAGTGATCAGACTGGAAATGGAAATGTCCTTACCGAGTTCTTCGAGGACATCACCCAGAACCTGCTGAAGCAGATAACCGATAATACCCTGGGTAGCAGCAACATTAGCATCCATCCCATCTCTGGGAATGATGTGATCAGCTTGAGAATTTCGAATAAGCTCGTAACCTACTTGGGGTCCATTTCCGTGGGTAACAACAAGACTTCCAAACAAATCTGCAATTGCAGCCAGCTCCTCGCAAACCGTGCGAGCAACCTCATGGGTTTCCCTGTTACCCCTTTTGGAACCGGGGTTTATCAGCGAATTCCCTCCAATGGCAACAACTATTCTGCCGGTGTTGTTCATTCCTCAATTTCCTTTGTGGGTACCTCCAGCCGCTTCGCTCCCTTGAAGAGAAAGAATACGGCGATGCCCCCGATACAAATGGCGATGTCAGCTACATTGAAGGTGGGCCATCTCCACCCGGTTAATCCTATATCTATAAAGTCAGTCACCTTGCCCATGGCAATTCTATCTGCGAGATTTCCAACAGCTCCTCCAAGAATAACTCCAAGCCAGATAACCTGCTTCCTGTCTGTGATCTTAGACATGTATCTCACAAGAAAGACACACGCCAAAGCTGTAAAGACAGATAGAAACAATGGTCCTCCCCAGCCCAGGCTGAAGGCTGCACCGAAGTTGTATCTTAAAGTAATTCTAAGGAAATCACCCAAAACATCTATTGGGATCCCATCTAAAAGCTCGTGTCTTGCGGCAAATTTAGTGATCTGATCAAGCAGCAGAACAGCAGATGCCACAGTGAAGGCAGCCGGTTTACTTCTCAATTTCTTCCAGCACCTTTCCGCATCTGGGGCAGACATCATCCGCGAACGAATGAGTTCCGACCTCAGGTGTTATCTTCCAGCACCTCTGGCACTTACTGCCTTCGGCCTTTACAGTGCTTACCTCAAGAGAATCTCCTGCAGCGATAAGTGCTTTGGATACAATAAGGAAATCAGACCAGTCTTCACCCTGGGCACTATGTATCATTTCCTCGGGAAGCGTGAGATATACATGAGCATCCAGTCCGCCGCCAATTGCTCCTGAAGCACGCTGTTCTTCAAGATGCTTAAGTACGGTCTTCCTCACATCAAGATACGCTGACCATGCTGCAAGTTCATTCTCTTCCTCTGGAGTTAAAGCTGAGTCGAGTGCAAAAAGCTCCAGGTGAATACTTTCTGAATTCTTGAGACTTTCCGGTATATGATCAAAGATATCCTCTGCGGTAAATGGAATAATGGGAGCAAGCAATCTGGTGAGCTCCACGGTAAGCCACCCAAGAATTTCCACAGTGGCCTTTCTTTCAGGGCTGTGAGGTGAATCGCAGTAGAGTCTGTCTTTTCTGGCATCAAGATAAAGTCCGGATAACTCTATCACCATAAAATTTCTTAATTCTCTGTATACCCTGTGGAACTGGAATTTACGATACTCTTCCAGGCAGAAAGCCATGAGCTTTCTGAACCTCAGCCAGATGTACCGGTCAAGACCGGTTAAGCTGGCCGGATCAGGCATTACTCCAGTGCAATCCCCCATATTTCCCAACATGAATCTTATTGTATTTCTGATCTTTCTGTAAGCTTCCCTGGAGTCTGCAAGCTGGCCAAGATCTGCTCTGAAATCAGAGGTGTAATCTATTCCAGCAAACCAGAGTCTGAGAATGTCAGCCCCATTGGCATTTATCACCTTGGAAGGTGCAATCACATTCCCCAGAGATTTGGACATTTTTTTACCCTTTTTGTCCTGAATAAGACCATGGGTAATTATGTTGTCTGCAGGTCGTGACATGCCAAGAGCGTTGGCAGTTATCAGGCTCACCCCGAACCAGCCTCTGTGCTGGTCAGTAGCCTCAATATTTACGGATGCCGGCCTGGTGAGGCCGTACTCTTCAGTGAGTACGTTGTAATGGCTTAGAGAACTGTCAAACCACACATCAAGGATATCATCAACTCTGTTCAAGTTTTTTCCACCGCAGTGAGGACATAAGGCTTCTTTACCATCCAGTGCGAATATTTCATCTACAGTCATGGTGAACCAGACATCAGCACTCTCTTCCAGCACCTTCTCCGACACTTTTGCTATAAGATCAGCATCAAGAACTGCTTCCCCGCAATCAGGGCAGGTGAAAACAGGAAGAGCAACACCCCAGGAACGCTGCCTTGAAAGACACCAGTCCGGTCTGACAGACATCATGTTCTTCATTCTTTCATATCCCCAGTCAGGATACCAGTTCACTGAGTCCACCATCTGAAGAACTCTCTGCTTCAGATCATTATGGGAAAGACTGAGGAAAAACTGCTCTGTAGCCCTGAAGATCAGTGGTTGCTTGCATCGCCAGCAATGAGGATAACTGTGCTTAACCTTTCGGGAAGCGATCATTCTTCCGGATTCAGTCAGGTCTTCGACTATTATCGGGTTGGCCTTGAAAACATGGAGTCCATGGTACTTACCACCCTCTTCAGTGAAAATACCCTTAGGACCCACCGGACAGAAGGTTTCAATTCCATATGTCTGACATACCATAAAATCATCTGCACCATGTCCCGGAGCAGTATGCACACACCCGGTTCCATCATCCATGGTTACGTGATCAGCAATAATTACAAGGGATGTTCTATCCTTATCTATCGGGTGCTCAAGAAGAAGATTATCCAGTTCTCTGCCTTTGAAAACCAGATCTGATCTGATACTTCCTTCAATACCGGCATCATCAATAAATGCAGATGCCCTTCTTTCAGCTACAAGAAATTGACGGTCTGCAGCTCGAATCACAACATAATTCTCGCCTGGATTCAGCGCTACTGCCATGTTGGCAGGCAAAGTCCACGGAGTAGTGGTCCAGATGACAATCTCAACATCCTCGGGAACTCCCGCTGCGCTCCAGTCTGATTCAGCAGATTGCTTAAAAGCCACATAAACCGAAGGAGAGGTGTGGTCACCATGCTCAACCTCCGCATCGGCCAGAGCAGTAGTGCATGATGTACACCAGTGAATAGGACGAAGTCCCTGGTAGATGTAGCCCAGTTCCACCATTTTTCCAAAGGCACTTACAATCCCGGCCTCGTATGTTTTTTTCATTGTAAGGTAGGGATTATCCCATCTTCCGAAAACACCCAGCCTTTTGAACTCTTCCCTTTGAACATCCACAAAACCAGCTGCATACTCACGGCATCTTTTCCTGATCTCCATAAGAGACAGTGATGCTCTTTCATCACCGGCGTCTGTCATTACCTTGTGCTCGATAGGCATTCCGTGACAGTCCCAGCCGGGAACGTAAGGAGAATAATAACCCAGCATGGTATGACTCTTAACAATAAAATCCTTCAGTATCTTATTAAGTGCTGTTCCCAGATGAACATGACCGTTGGCATATGGTGGCCCATCATGAAGAATGAAGGGGGGGGAGTTACGCCTTGCGTCACTGATCTGACCCTCGAGATCCATTTCATTCCATCTCTCAAGAAGCTCAGGCTCACGCTTAATAAGCCCACCCTTCATAGAGAAGCTGGTTCTGGGAAGCTTGATGGTTTCCTTGTAGTTCATTACTCCTCACCTCCTTCGATTTCCTGAAGTAGTCTGTTCAGGAAAGAGTGATCACTGGTTTTAGTGCCACCTGATTCTCTGCAACTCAATACAAAAATAACCTTAGCTCCACCATGAGCAGCAGCAATGGCCTGATCTATACCGTGGGAAACAAGTGCATCACAGGGAAAAGCCCTGAGTTCAGCCCCTGTACTCAATCGTATATCAGGTACTCTCATTACGGTGCCGGTACGAACTGAATCCTCTTCTATTTCAGGTACAATGTACATACCTCTGAGATTGGGAAACCTGGGTCCTGCAGGATCATTGGGTCCTGCAAGTGTACCTGTTCCAAAAAGTGCCAGGTGATCCTGGACAAAAAGCCAGCCGGAAAAATCCGAAACGGCATCAGCACAAATAAGAAAATTCTTTTCACCAAGGTCAAGGGCTTTTCTGATACTATCAACAGAATAATCTGAACAGACAGAAACACCGCTCCGGGGAAAGATACGATCTCCCCAGTCTCCGGGAATAGAAATGTACATTATTCACCTTTCATTCAGTCACATGATGGGTAATTATGCAAAAGGGGAATTGTATCTGCAAGACCAACTGGCATATTCATTGCAACATCCTGCAACATATGTAGATATGAATGATAATACAATCCGTGAGACAATCCCGAGGAAAGAAACTGGGCACAGGCAACAAGGCTTTGCCTGCTCCCGGTAAGACACCAGTGGTGATACATCTGCTCGCCTTTGTGGCCGTCATCGGTACGATTAATGAGTTTCAGAGAAAGAAGCTCAACCGGATCACATTCACCGAGAAAGCACCTGGCCACTGTTAGCTTCATGTCTGCAATGAACACGTTAAGATGAGATCCTGCAGCTTTGGACAGGCTCAAACCCTCTGCAAGAACTGCCACGGCCTCCCTGTACTTTTTCATTCTCACGAGCATGGAGCCTTTTTTCACTACCCCCAGAGACAATCTTCGTTTCTTGCCTGATTCTCTTGAGAATTGAATTGATTCATTCATGAGAGCTAATGCATTTTCATCATCACCGGTCATGAAAGCAAGCTGCGATGATATGTAGCAAATAGGTTCTGAAGCATCTGACACCTTTCCAAGAGCAGCAAATTCCACCATGGTTTCAAGACAATCGGCAGCCTCTTCCACCTTGTTCATGTCAACGAAAAGACGGGCCATGTTCCCGTAAGCAAAACATGCTGTGGCCAGTTTTCCCGATGAAACTGAGATTCGGATCTGACGCATCATGGTTTCAAGGGATTCACCGGTGCGGAAAAGCCTTCTCTGGGCTACTCCCATGTTATTCAGGATCACGATTCTCACTCCGTGATCATCCTGGACGGAGGTCAGTATTCTAAGCGCGGTAGAGTAGATGCTTAAAGCCTTCAAGTTTCGATGTCTGAGGAGTTGAGAGTTTGCATAAATATTGTAAACTGAAACCAGCTTTCTTCTGTTGCCTGAAAGCAGTGTCAACTCAAGTAGTCTGCCCAGTTGTGAATCAACTCTCTTATGGTTTCCCAATCGGTTGTACACCTTCATACATGTAACAAGTGCTCTCCGCTCAAGCCAGTCAGCACCCAGTAGTACAGCTTCACGCATGGCCACAACGCTTGTGTTAAGAGAACTCTCAACCATTCCCCGCTTGTACAACTGTTCACCCAGCTCTACAAGACAGATAACAGAGCTTAAGGGGTCTCCTCCTGCAGCACTGTTAAGAAGAATTCTTTCTGCTTTCCAGTAGTTACCTTCCATGTGAAGAATCCGGGATTCAAGAACCCCTGGAACAAGTTCAGGAACACCTGTTTCCTCGGGTGCTTCGTCGCCCTGAAAAAACGAATTACCGGTTGAAGTGATACACAATCCCCGCAACAAGTTAACAGCAGGCAAAGACAAGTCTGTCACCGACTCAATAACAGCAAGTGCCTGGCTATAGAATTCGCCTTTATACAGGTTAAAAGCAGACAGATACAGAAGGTGGTCTTTGTTATTTTCTGAAAGCAGAGCTGCTCTACTGTACATCTCACTCTTGCGTAGATCCCCTGTTGCCTGCTCTGCGGATATCAAGTAGAAGTCAGAAGCCTGCTGGTTCATTCCTGCTCTGGCAAGAAGATCTCCTGCAACCTGGCAGGATCTTGAATTCTCTCCTCTGAATTGAATAACTACACCAGCAGCTTTTCTCAGCAGTTCATCTTTCTCCTCGCTGGAAACACATCTGATCAGATGGCTTCTAATAGCTGCACTTGAGAAACGTCCAACCAGGTCACCTGTCCAGAGATTTATTGAGACACCGGCTTTGTGCACACTCTTACCCTTGATTCCAGAGAGAATGAATATCTCACCTGGCAGGAATTCAATCCCAAACACCGCTGCAGTCCGGGCAAATGATGCCAGTTCCTGATTACTCTGAAGATAGGAATCAAGCATATCATACACATCACCTGGTGTTGACCCGCCGGGAAGACCCAGATAAAGTGCAACCAGCCCTTCTTCTCCACCGGTAGCATCAAGAACTTCCGCAACAGTTGCAAAAGAATCCGCTTCCTGGAGATACATACTGACAAGCTCAGGAGACATCATTCCGGATTCCAGAACAGAATCTGCCCATGGGTAGTCCCCTGAATCACTTCTACATACCAGAACAGGGGGAACCTTTGGAAAATTACCAGAGTGAAGCGCTTCGGCCAGGCTCTCTTTCCCGCTGGAATAACCGGTGAAACAGATCAATGTGGGAAGTGACCATGCAAAGGAAGAAAGCAAGAGAGCAAGTACCTGGCCGGTGATCTGCTCATCATCTCCACGGTGAAGGAGAAAATCTTTGATGTTTTCCTTTATTGACTGAAGCCCCGCAGCAACTTCCAGACCATCTCCTCTTGAGTAAAGGGACATCTCTGTTAAATGCGTGCGCCACCCGGCTTCGAATGCTGTATCGATCTCTGGAAGTCCATCCCCGACAAAGTATGGCAGCAAGCTATCCTGAAGAGAGTCCATGTCCGTGCAGTCCAGCGTGAGAATGCGCATGTCATCAAGAACTGTGGAAAGCGTATTAATGAATTTCTCTATTCCATGAATATTCCGCACAAGTATCTGTTTCCTGCCAAAATTCCTGAGTTCTCTGCGAATAGTCTCAGACAGAGATATGTCATTCATGGAACCATCCTGGAATATGGGTTGGCGATGTGATCTTCAGGGTTTTTCGCCTGGAACCTGCACCGGTTTTTATTAAAACGGATTCTCGTGGAACTGCAAACTGCCGGGATATCCACTGAATCAGTTCTGCATTTGCCTTGCCGTTAACAGGCGGAGCTTTCAAACGAATTTTGTAGCAACCATCTTCCATTACTGAAGAGAATTCAGTTCTGCTGCAATTCGGTATTGCTTTCAGTTTGATAAATACAGTTGTTTTCACTGGTTTGCAACAGACACTGCCTCATCCATGAGCATTACTGGAATATCATCCCTCACAGGGAAAACCAGAGCACATTCGTGACAGATCAAACTTTCATCTCCCTCTGTTACGTACTCAAGCTTACCCTTGCACTTCGGGCAAACAAGTATTTCAAGAAGTCTTGCGTCAACCATTCTTTGTTCCCTTCAGATAACGAACTCGCCGTTCTTTATAATAATAGTTTCAGCACCATCCCCGGCGATTCCAATTACGTCAACCTCTTCACTGCCAATCATGAAATCAGTGTGTACAAGTGACTGGTTACATCTGCATTTGCGCAGAGCTTCTTCGTCCATTGTTGTTCCATTCACGATACAATCGGTGTAACCGTTACCAAGAGCGATGTGACATGAAGCATTCTCATCAAAGAGAATGTTGTGAAAGATCTTTCCAGACTGGTAGATCGGTGAATCCACACCAACAAGCGCCACCTCTCCCAGCATGGATGCTCCTTCATCAGTATTGAGATACTGCTTCAGGATTTCCGCATTGGTCTCGGCTCCCGATTCAACCACTCTGCCGTTCTCAAATCTGAACCAGGCACCATTAACCTGTGCCCCGTAGACAGTAACAGGTCGGGTGCAGGTTACATTTCCTTCAGTGGCAGTCATGTCTGGTGTACTGAAAACCTCTTCAGTTGGGATATTGGGAAAAAAGACAGTACCGTCTGCAGCTGTGCAACTGCCTCCATTGAAACGCCTGTCTGGAAGCATTCCTACTGTGAGATCAGTGCCCGGTCCCGAGAATCTGATCCTAGGGAATTTGTGATAGTTGAGAAATTCTGCTCTCTGCTTAAGTTTGGCATCATGTTCAAGCCAGGCAGACACAGGATCCTTCCTGTCCAGCCTTAGTATGGGAATAAGAATGTCCCATATCCTCTTTTCCCAGTCATTATCGGTACCAAGCACTTTTGTCGCCCATGCCCGTGTAGGGGCAAGACAGACATTCCATGGAAGCTTGTTCGATGATACTGCAGAAAGAAAACCTTTCCTTGCGATGGAAGTGGCCTTGAGAACTCTGCCCAATTTGATCGAATCAACACCCTCCATGAGATCAGGTTCATCAGGTCCGCGAAGAGCCAGTGAACGCCAGCCCTCCTTAACAATGGAATCAAACATAGGTGTTCTGTTCTCCGGGATGTAGTCAAAGAAACTTTCATCAACAGTTGAGTCGATTCTTATACGGTTGAACGCAGGATCCTCAAGTGAAACATTCACATATTTTGCACCCAGTTTGTAAGCCGTCTCCGCAATGAACCTGGCAAACTCAAGATGTACAGGCTCACTTTTGAGCCAGAGAACATCATCATTCTTTATCTTGAGAGCACCGGTAAGAATAACTTGAGAGTAAGCTTTCATCAGTTCTTTATTCATGTAGTTCTCCCTTAGATCAAACCCAGAAAATCAATCACAAGTGAGCGGTAAGGTGCGCCACCTGTTTCAAGAATATCACTGAACCTCAGCCCGACCCGAACCTGGCCAAAGCTTTCCCAGTAAACTTCAATATCCACAAAACCACCGGTTTTATCAAATCTGTATCCGGTGTCACCATTTGTTGCAAGATCCCAGTCTGCGGCAACCCCGAATCCACCGGGGAACGATTTATCCACTCCAAGCCAGCTTCCAATATGATCAGCATCATCACCGGTCAGGTTTACCCCGAAATGAAAACCCATGTCGCCACCCCACCCGATAAAATTCTTGCTGAATACCAGGTAGAAATCTCTTGCAGGTCTCAGATACTCAGCTCCTGACCTGGAGTGTTCCTCTTCATTGTCATACCCCAGTGCGATTGCAGGAAAGGTTTGCTTCTCATCAAAAACTCTGAATCTTGCTTTGAGATATACTTCGTCAAACCAGTCCGGGTCACGAGTACCTGTGATATTCCATCCACCAAATCCCAGTCCAGCCATAAATCTTGGCAGAATACCTGCAGTTACTGAAAATTTAAGCCCTGTGGTGGGGAAAGTACTCATGGCAACATTAAACGTTCTCGGTGCAATAACCCCGGCTGTGGGCTCACCTGCAACCCTCATAAGTTCACCAGCCTGACCACTGGAGCTGATCAAAAGAACAAGTGTGGCAAGAAACAACGATTTCATCTGAACCTCCCGTCACCCCGGCAAAGAGAAACTTTCGATAGAGAAGGTAAAATACTTCTCAGCCCTGCCAGAACTTGATTATCTGTTTTCACGGTAATTGATCTGGAAATCGCGTTGACCACCCTCCCTGAAGGAAACTTCACTTTCATGAAAACCTTTCCCGTACCGGGATTAGCTTTCAGAAAATCAGCCACCTGTTCAAGAACGATCATATCGCATCCATAACCGTCAACCTCAATATAGACTCCGGAATTCATTAATTCTCTGGACTTATTCAGAGGAACAACTCTGTTGACAAGCATTTTGTTTTCCCTGTCTTTTTTGCCCTCTGTCACCTCTCCCTCGAAGAGAAGAAGCACGCCTTTCTGGATCAGGTCTCCGTACCTCTCAAGCACATCGGAAAAGAAAAGAACCTCTGCTGATCCTTTTTTACCGGTAATGGTCACAAAAGCCATTACCCCTCTCCGGGTATTTATCTTTCTGATCTCTGAGATGGTTCCGGCAACAGAAAGATTACCAATAGGGGCAAAATCAATCTGATCAACATAATGAGTTGTGAAACCCCTGATCTCCTCGCTGTAAATATCAAGTGGATGGCCGGAGAAATAAAAGCCAAGCATCTCCCTTTCCTTTTCCAGCTTGTCCTCGAGAGGGATTTCCTTGCATGCAGCCAGAAGAGGAACAACAGGTTCACTTTCAGTAGAACCGAATAGTGACATCTGGCCTGAGTCGTGATGCTGCCTGGCTGCAGAAGCATACTCAAGGGCCTGCTCAACCACTTTGAGTTGCTGAGCCCGATTACCCTCCAGGCAGTCTGTAGCTCCAGCAAGAATAAGAGACTCAAGTGCCCTTTTGTTCAGTCCGGAAGATTCTTTAATAAGTGAAACACCGGCACACAGATCAAATATGGTCTTGAAGCTTCCAGAGATGTTTCTCGCCTGCACGATCTCTTCAGCCGAAGTCATGCCCACATTCTTGATAGCGGCAAGGGAATAAACTATTTCCCCGGGCGTGGAAGCGACAAACCGTGCCATGCCAAGGTTAACTGAAGGACCTCTGACGGTTACCCCGAGACGTGCCGTTTCACGAATAAGAGATCTCAGCTTCGATACCTCGCCAACTTCACTTGTTAGATACGCAGCCATGAATTCTGCAGGATAATGACGCTTAAGATAAGCTGTTCTGTAGGCGATTATCGCATAGCAGACTGCATGAGATTTATTAAACCCGTATTCCGCAAATTTCTTTATCAGACCCCATATTTCAATTGCTTTTTTCTTCGGTATCTCCCTTGCCGCAGTACCCTTCAGAAATACAGTCTTCATCTTTGCCATCTGGGCAACAATCTTCTTGGACATTGCCCTTCTCAGATTGTCGGCTTCTGTCATACTCATTCCGGCAAGTACATTGGCAATACGCATAACCTGCTCCTGATAGATGGTTACGCCGTACGTTTCCTCAAGTACTTCTTTCAAAGAAGGATGGGGGTAACTGATATTCTCCTCTCTGGCACTCATCTCCTTGTTTGCGGCATAAATATCTATCATGTGCATGGATCCGGGTCTGTAAATGGCAACGGCTGCTGTAACATCATCAAAACGGTTAACACCGATCTTCCGAAGAGCTTCCCGCATTCCGCTGCTTTCAAGCTGGAAGATGGCTGTAGTATCTCCGGAGCTGATCATTTCCAGGGTTGCAGCATCATCAAAAGGTAGCTCATCAATGGAAAAATCCGGTTTGTAAAGTCTGATAGCCTCTTCTGCATAATGAATCACCGTTACAGTTTTTAATCCGAGAACATCCAGCTTGAGCAGGCCGATTTTCTCTGCAGCCTTCTTCTCGTACTGGGTGGTAACCCCTTTTCCCCTGGCCCAATAAAGAGGTACATGTGTATCAAGCCGACCCGGTGTGATCACAACACCTGCTGCATGTACACCGGCGTGTCTCACCATACCGGAAAGACGATCTGCATACTCCACCAACCTGGAAGCCTTCTCTATAGAATTAATCTTGCTCTTGATAGCTGTGTTAGATTCAGCAATCTCGAAGAGAGTCTTGCCGCTGCCGTCGTCCGCCTCCCCAAAGAGTTTTGAAAAAGCGTCACCATCATCGTAACTCATTCCAAGAACCCTGGCGATATCCTTGATAACAGCTTTATTTTTCATCCTGCTGTATGTAATTATCTGACAAACACTCTCTTTTCCATAGAGAAGTTTCAAGTGATCAATTACCTCACCCCTGCGCTCAACACAAACATCCAGATCAATATCCGGCATCTCTTTTCGTGCGGGATTCAGGAAACGTTCAAAACTTAGATCGTAATCAAGAGGATTCACATCTGTTATGTCAACCGCAAAAGAAACTAGGCTTCCGGCTGCTGAGCCCCTGCCGGGGCCAACTGGAATGCCTTCCTTCCGAGCCCATCGCATGAGTTCCGAAACTATAAGGAAGTATCCGGGGAAAC